>CALCIC010000027.1 GCA_937907405.1 uncultured Isosphaeraceae bacterium
CCGGAGACCGCCTCGCCCCGCCATCGAACGGCCGACTGGAATCGATCGGTCCGGTCGGAGCCCCAGAAAAGGGCCTCGACGATCGCGTCCCGCCAGTCCGCCGCGGCGTCGGCCCGGTCGGCCTCGCGTCGCGACGTGATCACGATCGCGTCGTCGACGAGCACCATCGCCAGGCCGTTCCGCCGCAGGGTCCGCAGCGCGATCGACGATCCCGACCCCGAGGCGTCGCGCGGGGCCGGTTGGCAGAGCGAGTCCGGCTCGCACCCTTCGCCGCGGAGCGCGAGCCGGTCGATGACGACCGGATTGGCCCCCGAATCCCAGCGAATGAACCATTCCGAAAACGTCAACTCGCCCGAGGCCGCGTTGCCGATCCGCGCGTCGAGCGCCTGGACGACCGGTTCGGCGAGGCGGGGCGAAGTTCGACCGCCGGGCCATCGCGGTCTGGGGAAGCCCAGAGCCCCGAACGGCCAGGCGGCGGCCGCGTCCGTCGAGTTGACGACGAAGTCCGGGCTCGCCCGTTCCAGCTCCCAATCGGCGGGCAGGATCAGTTCCCAACCGAACGAAAGGCAGGGGAGCCCGAGATCGGGGACGACGGGGCGCGGGGCCCGTCGGTCGAAGAACTGCCCCTCATTCACATGATAATCGATTTGGATCGTTCGCGACGTCGCGTCGGGGCCGCGGGGAGGCGGGATCGAGAGCCCTCCCTGATCGAGCGCGGGGGCCACGTCGAGGCCGTCGACGCGGACGCGCGCCAGGACCGCGACGGCGGGGAGCTTGAGTGGGATCGCGGCGGTCGGCTCGGCGCCGACGATCAACTGAAGTCGGTTCAGCCACCGTCCTCGCGGGTATACGAGCGTCGTCAGTCGGGCGTCGTGGATCACGCCGGAGATCGCCGCGGGGGTCAGCGCCTCGGTGGTGAGTTCGAGCTTGCCCCCCGGCTTCCAGTAGGCGAGGGCGTGCGCCGTCCAGTACGGGTTCGAGGCCGCCGGGGGCGTCGACGATTCGGGCGGCGGGACGAGGCGGCCCGCGAGCGAGGGAGCGACCCGGCTCAAGCCTTCGGTCACGACGTCCGATCGCATCCGGTGCGGGGTCTCGATTACGACGACGCAACGAGGCGCGAACTCGTCGGGCAGGCAGGGGAGCGCGATGCGGCCCTGTCCGGACCAGGGCGCCTCGGCTCGGAAATCAACCGTGGTCCGACCCGCGTTCGGGCGATCCGTCGCGATTTCCAGGACCACGCCCGCGGGGGGGAAGCCGTGCTTTCGCCGCGCGGAGTCGGAGACCGGGGAGGTGGCGAGCTTGCGTCCGGTCGCCGGATCGAGGAAGGTCCACGCCGCGACGGCGAGGGGGGGCTGGTCGATCCAGATCGGCAGGCCTTCCGGTTCGTCGCGACCCCCCGTGACGGTGATTCGGCCGCTGAGGGCGAGCCGCCGGCCCTGATCCTCGATTCGAGCCTTCAGGTGGATCCAGCCCTGGCGTTCTTCCGCGGCCCGCTGCCGATCGACCATCGCGGAGGCCGCCCCGGTCGTCCATCGCCAGGCGAGCGCCGGTCTGAGATCGGACGACGGCGAGGTCGGGGGGAGCAGCCCCTTGACCTGGGCGGGGTCGATCCAGGCCAGCCCGCTGGTCGAGATCGGCGTAAGGGTCGTCGCGTCGTCCACGAGCGCGACCCAGGTTTCGTCGGCGATCGCGCCGCTGGTCAGGCGGACCTGGGGCAGGGGGAGCGGGCCGCGCCCCGGAACCGCGCTCGCGCCGGCGCTCAGGCTGAGCGTGCGCCCCTCGGCCGAGGGGTCCGCGGGAGGCGCCAGGACGCGCAGCAGGGTGCGGCCGTCGGCGCGGACGGACTGACGCCAGGAGACCGCGTCATCGGTCCCGCTCACCTGGACGCGGTCGAGAACCCAGTTCGGGGGGAGTTCGACCTCGTACTCCGGGGCGCCCCCCGCCGATCTCAGCCCCTCGATATCGCATTCGAGCCGCGTCGACGACTCGCGCGCCAGCAGTCGGCCCCGAACGACGTACGGCGACGGCGGCGGGGCGGCCCGGAAGGTCAGGTCGGCGACGGGGCCCGGCGCGGTGGACTCGAAGACGAACTCGGCGGTCGTATTGGGATCGGTCGACGACGGCGGGATGCGACGGCCGTCGCGCTCGCGGCACGCCCGCACCTTGTGGTAGGCGTCGAGCGCGACGCTCGTCGTGCCGCCGGTCCAGACCGCCGGAGCCAGCGGCCGGATCGATGGGATCGTCCACGTCCCGTCGAGGGGGGCTCGCGCGTGCGCCTGAAACTGGACCTTCGACGCCGCGTCGGGGCTCGGCGCCAGCGTCACGGTCACCCGCGTGGTCCCCACTTCGGTCCGAGGATCGAGATGGAACTCGCGCACGGCCGAACCGACCACGCCGAGCAGTTCAAGACCCGCCCCCAGCTCGGCCGAGAGCGCGTCGCTCTCGGCCGTACCGGGCGCGGCCTGGACCGTCCAGTCGGTGGTGAAATTGACGATCCGGGCTTCCTTTCCCGCAGTCGCGCCCAGATCGATCCGCGTCGGTCCGCCGACCCAGACGCGCGGCTGATTCGACTCGCCCTTCTTCGCGTCCAGATCGACCAGGCGCAGTTCGGATGCGGACACGCGGCCGTGGAACCGCCAGAGTTCGCGGTCGGCCCCCGCGCCGGCGACCGGCCCCTCGCGATGGCCCGAGAGGCCCGAGGGAGCCGAGCCTTTGGGGGCGTCGAGGGTCAACGACGACGTCTCGTCCCCTGGCAGTTCCAGCGCGAACAGGCGGCCCCGTGAATCCGGACGGGCGCGCAGCTCCCATTCAAGCGTGATCGTGCTCTCGTCGGTCGCATCGGTCGGCGGATCAAGCCAGAGGGCGGTTTTTCCTGAAACCAGCGCCCCGACGGCCGCTCCCGTCTTGGGACCGGCGAGGATCGCCGGCGACCAGGCGTCGAGCGGCAGCGCGGCCGGTCGTCGCGATGCGTTCGAGACGACGAGTTCCGACTTCCCGGTCAGCACCCCGTCGCCGAACCGCGCCGAGTGCCGGGCGCGGATCAGTCGGGGCTGGACCGAGTCGGTGCGGCGCGATTGCTCCTCGGCCGACTTCACCAGCGCGTCGAAATCATGCGGGGCCATCAGCCGAAGCTGGGCGCCGGCCGGGAAGAAGTCGGCCACCCGCCGCGCCGGTATCGACGCCCGCACGATCTCGGGGAGGGGCTCCTCGGCGGCCCTCGCGCGGGTCGGGACGAGCACCCCCAGGGCCAAGAGCAGCCCCGTCAGTCGCCGAGAACTCGGAAGGAATCGAGCAGGGTCCATGATCGGGCCTTGAACCAGGGTTTGGGCCGAGAACGACCGGTCAAGCGACGGCCGCCGGCGCTAGGGATTCGCGGGGCCCTCGCCCAACCGGGACGAACGCGAGGGTTCCAGGCCCGACTCGGGCGCCGGCTGCAACGCCAGATAGTCCATGGTGGACGACACCCGGACTCGGACGGCCGTCGAATCGTCGGACCCGACCCCGGCGGCCGCCGCCGACCGCTGCGAGGAATCGAAGCCCGTCCCGCTGGAGACGACCGACCCCGAGCGCGCGGCCGGAGCGCCGTCGCGCTGGAGCGCCCGATGGATCAAATAGCCGAAGAGCGTCAGCAGGAAGCCGCAACCGCTCGCCTGGAGGAACAGCGCGATGACGCTGGGATGCAGGAACATCGCCGACGCCAGGCCGACGACCGCCGCGCCTCCCCAGATCCAGCGTTCGTCCAGCCGTACGAAGGTCGCCGCGAACCCCAGCGCCAGCACCAGACCCGAACAGACGACGATGATCCAGGCGCGCGACACGATCCAGGCGTCCAACGCCGAGGGGGGGCCGGCCCGGCCGAACAAATAGCCGTGGAAGTTGCGATCGGCGACGCTCGCCTCGGTCGTGGTCGATTCGGTCGCCCAGCCGATCAGCTCGTCGAGGGTCGCGACGGGCCGCCGCTTCCAGACGTAGAGGTCCCAGTACCACTGATTCTCGTCGGCCCAGCCGCTGGGCAGGCCGATCAGGGCCGCGTTCCAGGGGACCTGGACGAGCCAGTAAGTTTGTAGGACGTCGGCGCCTTCCAGAAGCTCTGGAGGCTCCCAGGCCTTGCCGATCGTCGCCGCGGCGGCCTGGTACTCCAACTCGACGACGATCGATTTGCCGGGCGAATCGGCGGGGAGATTGAACCGATAGCTCGACTCCTCGTCCATCGGCTCGATCTCGTTGACGGCGCGTCCGTCCACGCGCGCCCTGATCCACCGCGCGCCCTCGGGAAGCGACAGCGACAGCGACGCCGGATGCGCGTCGAGGGCGTACCAGGCGTGGACCCGCAAGTCGTCGTCGAAGCCCAGGGTCGCGGCCAGCAACGCCCGCGACACGACCAGGCGGGGCAGGGGGACCGATTCGACCAGCTCGGCGGCGACGTTCAATCCGTTGGGGGCGGTCGCGCCGGGGATCAGCCGGAAGCGGAGGGTGGAAGCCGTCCCCGGGAGGTCGGCGTCCTGGACCCGCGACCAGGACGGGTCGCTCGTCGTCAGCGTGACGTTGGGATCGGGCGTCAGATCGAACACGCAGTCGCCGGCCGTCCCTTCCTCGATCTGGAACGCGGGGATTGCAAACGAAGTCGGTTCGGCCGAATCGAGGCTTCGCCCCAGGGGGAGCCGGTAGCGGAACGCCAGGGTCGAGGCGTCCACGATCGGCCGGTCGAACGTGAGCCGGAACCGCCGCGCGCCGTCCTTGGCCGCGCCGAGGCTCTCGCGGGTGATCGCCTCCTTGGCCGAGACGGTCCAGCGGCTCGACGCCCTGGGGGGGACGCGCACGATCAGCGATCGAACCGCGCCGAAGCGGACCTGAACGGCCGATTCCTGGCGGACTTCGACTCCCAGACGGTCGACCTGGGCCGAGACCTTAGTTTCGTGGGTGATCCCCAGCGGGTGATGCTCCAGCCGCACCTTCAAGGCGCTGGGATTGCGCGTGCTCTGGAGCCGCAGGCTCGGCGGCTCGGCGACGCCGAAGACGTCGGAGAGCGGCTTGCCGTCGACCGTCGACGCCTCGCGCGGGGCGGCGTGGAAGAGGGGCTCGTCGAGCGATTCGACCGTCAGGTCGCGCCCCGTGTAAAGCGAAAAGGACGCCGTCGTCGAGACCGCGCCGCGCGGCGTGAACAGGCCCAGGCGGGCCTCGCCGGACGTCGGCGCGTCCTGGAGTCCGACGAGCTTGAGGCTCAGCGATTTCTGGTCCCGCCCCAGCGCCGTGAGCCGGAGCTTCAAGATCCGCTCGGAATGCGCCGGCGGCGCGCCGGCGGCGCCGTTGCGGGCCGTCGGCGTGGTCGACTCGATCAAGTCGGCGGGCCCCGCCGTGGGGACCTTGAGTTCGGGCGAGACGCCGATCTCGATCTCGAAGAGTCGTCCCCGCACTCGCTGGACGTCGATCGTCGTCTCGTTGCGCACCTGATCGGCTTCGAAGGTCAGCTTCGTGGTCGAATCGGCGCGGTACAAGGGGGGGGCGTCCTCGACGCCCAGCTCAAGTCGAAACGGTTGATCGAGGAATTGCAGGGCGATGCTCGTGCCGGGCTGGGCCAACAGGGCCGAGGGGAGGCCCCGTGGGTCGATCCGCCGCAAACCCTGGATGTGAACCAGGTCGACCCACAGGTTCTCGCTCTGGGTGATCGCGATCATCCCCGACTGTTCGCTGGCGTTGGTGAGGGGGTATCCCGAGAAGATCAGCGTCTTGCCGGCCCCCTTCGACAGCGGCCGACGGGTTTCCATGACGAGCGGCCGCGCGTCGCCCGGCCGCATCGGCTCGGGCAGCGAGATCCTGAGCAGGTTGCCCCCCTTGGACTGCTCGATGCCCGAGGCGACGAACTGGTCGTTGAGCTGGACCCGGGCGTCCGTCTCTTCGTCGTCAAGCCGGATCTGGAGGCTGCGGCTGACTCCTCGGACGCAGCGGATCACCCATTTCGACCGCGTAGTGATCGCCTCCGAGTCGACGTCGACGGATATTTCCACCTGCGCCGCGAGCAACGGCGCGACCCGCTCGCTCGCGCCGCTCTCCTCGCTCCAGGAGATCACCAGCCGTGACCGGGGGGTGGCGCGGGCGAACAGGGTCACCCCCTTGCCGTCGGGCATCGGCTTCTGGCCGACGGTCTCGCCGGCGCCGACGTCGGCGTCGAAGACCGTCCGCGGCAGGTTCAGCGCGAACGAGGTCGACGGGGCGGAGGGGATCGCCAGCTCCAGGCTCTTCCGCTCCGCGACGGTCCGAACCGGGACCAATAAATCGATCCGGATCTGATGCGCGCCGGCGCCCTCAAGCCGCGCCTCCCACTGGTTCGCCGCCTGGCGGAGTCCCAGTTCCTTGTCTCCCTCGTGGGCGGCGAGCACCACCAGGCCGTCGAGCCGGATCGGCGCCCAGATCGGCCCGGCCGTAAGCGACGTCGAGTGGATCGTGATCGCGACGTGCGCCCGATCGCCCACGACCGAGCCCTCCAGCTTGACCGAGTCGACGACGTGCTCGCGGCTCGGCTCCGTCGCCTTCGGTTGGGCGGCGGCGCCCGGCTGGGGGGGCTCCGACGCGGGCTTCTTGAGGATCAGGTAGGGGCCGGCGAGCTTTTCCCAGAACGCGCCGAGGTCCGACACGTCGTCGAGGATGATCACCTCTCGGGGAGCGGCTGGAAACGACGGCCCCGGATCGGCCGGCCGCTCGACCGCGGCGGGGAGGGGAGGGAAGGACGCCCTTGCGGGAGGCGCGCCCTGGCCGGGGGCGTCCTGGACCGGGAACGACCGAGCTTCTCCGATCGCCCCGAGCAACGCCCAGAGCGCGGTGAGAAGCCGGACGCGGACGTTCACATTGCCGGACCATCTCGGAATGCTCAACGTATCAGCACTCGTCAGTCGAAAGGCCCAGGCGATCGGGCCGAGGCCGCGTCCCTTCGGGACGGAACGACGGGGGAATCTCAACGACCGCCCATGGGGTTCAGCCTCTGAAATATACCACGTCGTCCCCGAGGTTTCCAGGAATCGAACCAGGCCGAAGGACCCGACATGATCCGGCGTCGCAGTCGTTAGCGTCGCCTGGGGCTCGACTTAAGTCGACTTCGTTCGGCCTCCAAACCGCCGCCGCGGGCCCCACGAACGGGGCCCGCGGCGGCGGACCGTGATCCGGCCGGCCGCCCGAACGATCAGTTCGGCGGGTTGGGCTTGGGTTCCGGTTTGAGGCTCGCCGCTTCGAGGAGCCGATTCCAGGCGGCGTGACCGGCTTCGGGGTGGTCGGCGTCGTAGGAGATCGTGGTTCGGCCGGTCAGACGCTTCAGGTTGTCGAACGCCAGCTCGCGAATTCCGAGCGACGGTTGGCGGAGCGAGAGGTCGTCGACCAGTTTCTTGAACGTCGCGTTCCTGGCGGCCTCTTCGTCGCTGAAGCCGGCGAGCAGCTTCTGAAGCGTGGCGCCGTCGTCCGGCCCGAAGTCGTCGATGAGTTGGTCGCCGGCCCGCTGCGCCGCCGCGCCTCCCAGGGCGAACTCGTCGCGGAGCGCGGCGATCGCGGCCTGGCGGGCGATCGGGTCGGAGGGGCGGTCGAGGATCGGAGTCAACAGCGAGAGGTCGCCGAGCGCCCGCAGGCCCGAAACCGCCAGCGACTTGAGCTCGGCCTTCTGGCTCTCGGTCGCCGACACCAGGTCGGCCAGGACCGGCCGGTCGATGGAGAATTCCTTGAGGAACCGCCCCCGCAGATCGGCCGTTTCAGGAGAACGATCGGGTTCGACCGCCCACGACGGGGGCTTGTCGTCGTTGAGACGCTCGAACCGGCCGCTGGACGTGGCGAGGATCGTGCCGGGACCTGTCAGCGTCTCCTTGGTCTTGTCCATGCTCAGGAGGATTTCCCCCTGATTCGCGTGAACGCCCAGCACGCCCGCCTCCGGCATGGTGCGGCCGTAGGCCCAGCCGTTCATGAGTTGGAGGCCCACGGCGGCGTCGGCGGGCTGCTCCAGGACGAACGTCCGGCCGGTGAACAGGCAATGCAGGACGGCCGGCGACGACGAGGGCTCGACCACGACCCGGCCGTGAACCAGTCCAATCACCGGCTCGTCGGCCGCGTCCTTCTGCAAGAGCTGAATCTCGGTGTTTCCCAACAGGTCGATCGTCGACTTGCCCGTCGCCACGACCGCCCGGAACGGATCGAGGACCAGCAGTCGATCGGCCGTGTTCAACGCCGCCCCCTCGGCGAGCCGCTCCCACTCGCGTTTGTCGACGTCGAAGCGCAGCAGCATCCCGTCGATCTTCGCGGCCATGCCGACCGCGCCTTTGGGGATCTCGCGGTTTCCAACCGGTTCGCCCTTCGGATCGCCGAAGACGCGGAGCGCGGGATTCGTCTCGTCCTTCGCGGCGGCGGCGACTTCGGCGGGCGCCGCGGCCTCGATCTTGGGAGGTTCCGGCGTATCGACGGGCCGTTCGACCTCGACGGGCTCGGCGTTTACATGGTCCGCCGGCGCGGCGGCGGGGATCGGGGTTTGTCGAATCTGGACCGCGTCCACGGGCAAGGGGGCGTTGGCGCCCGGCTTCAGGCTCTCGTACGCGGACCAGCTAAGTAGGCCGATCAGCCCCAGGACGACGAGGGAGGGGCCGAACCGTTCCAGCGACCGACGACGCGGAGCCGGCCCGACGACCCACGGGGGAATCGGCTTGGTGAGCGTTTCCGGCACGACCGCCGCGCCGTCGAGAGGCGTCGCGGGGCGCGCCTCCCTCCCCTTGACGAGGTGGTACATCCGGGCCTTGGCGTCCGCGGGCACCTGGACCTTCTGCCCCAGCAAACTGAGGATCTGGTGGACGCTCGCCGCTTCCGCGAGGTTGACGTCCGAGGTCAGGCACTTCTTCTCGTATTCGCCGACCTTCTCCGGTTCGAGGTCGTTGTCGAGGTAGCTCGCCACCAGGTTGGGATCGGTGGCGTCGGGCCCGTTCTTGCTCGGAATCGTCAGTCGACGTTGCCGGGTCACCCGGTGAATTCGTTGCACCAGCTCCTGGGCCAGCGGGCTGTCGGCGACCTGCTTGCCGATCTCGCGCACCTGGACCGGCGGCAGCGTGTCGTCGAGCCACGCCAAAAGCGTCCTTAAAGTCAGTCGCATCGGTTCGTCGTCTCCCCGAGACCGAGGATGCGGCGCCCGCCGGTTCGGCCGGGTCTTCTGAAGCCGCACTCCGTGTTTACTCTATATGTGGGGTCTCGACGTCGAATCCGTGCGAGTTTTCCAAGATTTCCACCCGGCGTCGCGCATGCGAGGGCGCCTCGGGCGTCGCCGATCGCCTGGATCGGCGTCTTGTTTTGAGACTCGGAATCCCGGCCCGACGGAAACGTTCTCGACGCCGCGCTCCGCGAGCGGGCTGACGCAACCCTCACTTCCTCCCTTGCATTGCGTGCGTCGCGTCATCGCATCATGCGTGGCGGGCGTGGCTTGAGGGGGCTGAGAACGGCGTCGGGTCGTCAGGTTTCAGCCGATGTAGCCGAGGCCCCGAAGCCGCTCGCGGACCAGTTCGTCGTCGTCCACGGGAGTCTCGGCGTCGGTCGGCGGCGGCGCATCGCGGCCGTCGACGACCGACCTTCCTTGCGCGTCGGGCAGGGGGGGGCGGCCTGAGAGCTGGAGGAGCGTGGGGGCGAGGTCGATCACGCGGGCGCCGTCGATCTCGCCGATGGGGGCGAGGGCCGGGCTCGCCAGCACGAACGCGCCGTGTCGCGCCGGAGTGCAGTCGTCCGGCCCGGCTTCGGCCGCGCCGGCGAGGATCGTCCGGGCGCCCACGGCGTCGACCGCGCGCCACGAGCCATCGCCGAACCGGACGACGAGGTCGGGCGCGACGTTGCGGAGGTCCCGGTAGATTTCCTCGGGCTTGAACACGATCGTCCCCAGCGGCTTGCCGTCGGCGTCGGCGGTCGCTTCGAGGAGGGCCTTGAGGTCGTCGCGGAACCGTTGGCAGTCGGCCGGGTCGATCGTCCCCTCGGGCTCGCGCCCCTCGACGTTCAAGTAGAGCCGCGCGTCGGGGCCTCCCTGGCTCCAGACCTTCGTCCTGCCCCAATCGACGTCGAGCTTCGCCATCGGCGTGGGTTGTTCGGGGTGCGAATTGAGCGTCAGAAGGCCCTCGCGGATCAGCCATTCATTGATCCGAAAGCCGCCGTTCAGCCGCTGCGCGCCACGGGTCGAGACGACCAGCACGACGGTCTCCTCATCGATCCGGTCAAGGAGGCCGGCGATCTCCTGGTCGAGATGCAGGTAGTAGTCGCGGACGACGTCGGCGAACGGGCCGTTCGGATCATGAAGCGGGTGCTCGGGGTCGTGATCCCGCCAGAACGCGCGCTGGATGCGGTCGAGACCGGTCTCGATGAACTGGAAGTAGTCCCAGGGCTCGTTTTCGAGCGGGTCGTGAAGCTTCTCGAACTGATTCCAGCTCGCTTCGCGAACGGCGTCGCGAAGTCGGCCCTTGTCGGCGGTCGGAAGGTCCGGGACGGCCTCGGGCGTGCGATCGAACGGTTCGCCGACGAAGATCGACTTGCCCCCGTCGCGAGTGATCTGGTCCCAGATCGTCGGGGCGAGGATCGATCGCGGGGCGACGATCTCGGGATTCTTGTAGGAGCGGTCGACGCGGTCGCGGTCGCCGTAGAGGCCGAGCGAGCCGGGGTCCTGGCTGGTCGCCAGGCTCGTCCAGGCGAGGCCC
>CALCIC010000028.1 GCA_937907405.1 uncultured Isosphaeraceae bacterium
AGGTTCGTGCCTTCATAAGGATGATCCGCAAAGTCGACCGATTTTTTTCAGCAATTCCGACGGGCGGAAGTTTTCCGGCGCGAGTTTGCCGGTTATGGCGATGATCCGGGGGTGAATGAAGGTCGTGGGATTTCGGGGTGGACCTCGCGAGAATCGGAATCCGTGATGAATCCGGCGACCCTCATCCGCCCTTCGGGCGCCTTCTCCCGGGGGGAGAAGGGAATTCGGCCCTCGCTTCTCATGTGATCTCAACGCAAACGGCGCAACATCAAAATGACGTCAATATGCGTCGGCGTCGATCAGGTTGCCGTCGGCGCGGTGGCCCAGCGAGCGGAGCACTTCGGGGGAGATCCGGTTCTTGAGCAGGCGGACGGCGCCGTCGCCGAACAGGAAGTTCGCGCCGCCGGGATGACGGCTGGCGTAGCCGCCGACCATCTCGTCGGCCAACTCGCCCGACTCGATCATCGACATGAGGATCGTCGGAGCGAGCGCCGACTTTCCCTGGTTGGGAGGCCGCAGCTTCGCGAGGCGGGCGTACGGATCGGCGCCGTCGTTGACTCCCCAGCCCGTGTTGCGGAGCGTCGCCGAGGTGCCGACGGCCCAGGAACCGACGCTCATCGAGTCGGCCGTCTCGCCGATCAGGATCGTGAAGGCCGGGCCGTCGGTCAGGTCGTCGCGGCCGATCCGGCTGTTGAGGAAGAAGACGCCGTGGTCGTCGGCGTCGATCGGCGATTCCACGTCGTTGTGGCAGCCGGCGTAGTTCATCGCTCCGCGAACGCCGTTCGACGGGCAGAGGAACGACCCGATGGCGATCTGCTGCGCCGTGTCGTTGCGAGCATCGTAAACGGAGAAGTGGAAGTTGAACTGGTTGTAAGTCGTCCCGCGCTCGATGAACGGCAAGATCCGCGCGGCCCAGCCGAAATGGTAGCCGACGGGCGTATTGGAGATCGGCCCCGTCTCGTTGACCACGCCGGGGGGGAAGACGCGGTTCGACGACTCGTAGTTGCCGATCGCCGTGCCGAGCTGGTACAGGTTGTTGACGCACTGGGTCCGCCGCGCGATCTCGCGCGCCGACTGGATCGCCGGCAGCAAGAGCGAGATCAAGATCGCGATCACGGCCACCACGACGAGCAGCTCGATGAGGGTGAAGCCCCCGGGCGTCTTCCTGTCAGTAGCTGGAGTCATCGATGGCCTCCCCGTCGGATCGATGGCCGAGCAGCCGGTAGACGGCCGGATCGATCGATTCCTTGATGAACCGGACCGAGCCGTCGCCGAACGCGAAGATCGCCCCGCCCCCATGCCTGCCGCCGAACCCGCCGACGACCCCGCCGGGAAGCTCGGCCTCGGTCTGATTGATCGGGCGTCCCGTGTTCCGCAAGGTGGACCGGCTCCCGGACGTCCAACCGAGCTTCGACGGATCGGCGACCTCGCCGATGGTGATGGTCTGCGAGAGGCCGTCGGTCACGTCGATCGGGCGGATGCGGCTGTTGCGATAGAAGACGCCGTGGTCGTACTCGCCGATCGGCGCCTCGACGTCGTGATGACAGCCGGCGTAGGACGTCAGACCCTCTTGCCCAGGCTGATTGGCCGCAATCCAGTAGTAAGGCGGATCGCGTTCAAGCTTGATCTCCGAACTCGGGCAGATCAGCGTCGCGATCGTCGTCATCCGCGCCGTCTGGTTCTGGACGTCGAGCGGGCCGTGATCGAAATCGATCGAGTTGTAGACGCCGGTCTGCTCCATGTAGGGGAGCAACGACGTGATCCAGCTCATCCGATTCTTCTCGTCCACGTCCGCGAGCGGGCCGCCGGGGTCGACGCACCCCGAGGGGAGCACGCCGTGCGACGCCTGGTAGCTGTGCGTCGCCAGGATCAGTTGCTTCAGGCTGTTGTAGCAGTTGATCCGCCGCGCCGCCTCGCGACCTCGCATGAACGTGGGGAGCAACAGCGAGAGCAGAATCGCGATGATCGCCAGCACCACCAGGAATTCGACGACCGAGAAACCGGCCTTGCGCGTCATGATCTCGCCTCGCTCAATACTGATCCGAATCGATCGGCTCGCCGTCGGCGCGGTTGCCCAACAGGTGGAAGACGCTGGGGCTGATCGAGTTCTTCATGAATCGAACCGAGCCGTCGCCGAACAGGAAGTTCGAGCCGCCGGCGTGATAGCTGCCGAAGCCGCCGACGTACCGCAGTTCCTCCTCGGAGGCCGCCTTGCCGTCAACGGGGTTCGCGTTCGCGCCGTTGGCGGGGGGGACGAAGCGAGCGACTCTGCCGCCGGCGCCGCCGTTGGGCGGCTGATCCGTATTCCGGAGGCTGGCCCGGGTCCCCGACGCCCACCCCAGGTTGGGCCCGTCGGAGCGGGTTTCGCCGACGAACAGGGTCTGGGTCGCCCCGTCGGTGATCTGCTCGTATCGAATCGCGCTGTTGAGGAACATCACGCCGTGGTTGTCGGCGGCGATCGGCGCTTCCACGTCGTGGTACACCCCCGCGTAACTGGTCATCGCCACCCGCTGGGGGTCGCGGTGGGGGCCGGGGTTGGACGGGCAGAGGAAGCTGTTGACGAGGTTCGTGCGGGTCGTGATGTTCGCCTGGTCGTAAAGCCCGATCTTGTAGTTGAAATGGTTGTAGACGTTCTTCAACTCCATATACGGCAGCACCGACGCCATCCAACCGAAGCCGTAGCCCTTGGGCTGATCGAGCACCGGCCCCGCGCCCTCGCCGACCGAGCCGGGGGGAAGGACCTCGAACGCCCCCTCGTAGTTCTGAAGCGCGATGCCGATCTGCATGATGTTGTTGACGCACTGGACCCGCCGGGCGGCCTCGCGGGCGGCCTGCACGGCCGGCAAGAGCAGCGCGATCAGCACGGCGATGATCGCGATGACGACCAGCAGCTCGATCAGCGTGAAGCCGAATCGACGTGTGGTGATGGGAATCTTCGGCGAACGCGAACGCATGGCGATTCTCCTCGGTATCGGATCAGGGCGAATTCGGGACGACGACTTCTCGGGTGGATCGAATCCGGCGCGGGGGATCGGGAGGGTAATCGGCCTGGACCCGGACGACTCGGCCATCGCCCGGGGACGTCGGCGGATCGACCTTGATCGTCACGACCGCCGGCCTGCCGAGCGTCTCGGCGGCGATCTCCCAGATCTCCCCCTTGTAGTCGGGCTTCGCGGCCAGCCGGGCGAGCGCCCGATCGACGCCCGACTCGGCGAGCCATTCCGCCTGGAGCCGCCGCTCCTGCGCGCGGACCTGCTGACGGTAGGCGACGCCCAGCTTGACGAGCACGCCGCTGATCAGCGTGAGGACCAGCAGGCAGACCAGGACGGCCACGGAAGTCAGCCCTCGGCGTTGGGATTGCGGTCGCGCGGCCCTCACGGCTTGCCCCCTTCGGCCTTCGCCTCGGTGCGTTGAGAATGACGGTCCTTGCCCGCCAGGGCCAGGATTTCCAACGTCCGCACGGGATCGATCCGATTCTTGCGGGCGATCGCGTCGACCGCGAGGACCGCGAACCGGCGGCCGTCGACCTCGCGGAGCGTCAACCGCGACGCGCCGGACTGCGGCACGAGGTACGTCTCGCGAGCGGCGACCTTGCCGTCGACCGTGTCGACGCGGGCGATCTCGCCGTCGCCGGGAACTTCATAGGTGATCGATCGGCCCGGCCGGGTCTCGATTTTCAAGCCGGACTTTTCGGCCTCGATGGTGGCCGCCGCGTGGACGTCGGCGCGGAACCGGCGGGACAGGCGGCCGAGGGCCGTCGATCGCTCCAGGCGGCCCCGGCCGTCGGCGTCGAGCTTCATCGCCAGTTGCAGGACGATCACGGTCATGCCCAGCATCACGGCCACGGCGGTCATCAGGACCATCACTTCGATGAGCGTGATCCCTCGCCGTCGCGATCTCGAAAGGCGAACGTCCGGTCGGATCATCGCGGGCCCCCTTTCCGTCGATAAACCCACGAGGCGAGCTTCAAGGGCGCGTCCCAGTCCCCCGACCGAGCGCGCCAGCGGAGCCCGATCGTGATTCGCTTCGAGTCGTCGCCGCCGGCGGGGTCGTGGTCGACGACCTCCACGTTAAGCGTCGCGTCCGGCAGGGTCCGGACGGCCTCGGGCGAGAGCGTCGCATCCTTGACGGAATCGGTGGTCAGCGACTCGAACGGTCGGGCGGTCAGCCGTTCCATGAGGTTGGCGGCTTCTTGCACGGCCCACTGGCGGCGGTCGAGGTTGCGGCGGTCGGCGGCCGTCCAGCCGACGACCCGGGTGATCAGGCTCATGGCGATGATCAGCATCGCGGCCGACATCGCCGTCTCGGCCAGCAGCGAACCCCGTCGCGATCGTCCCAAACGTCTCCGCGCGATCATCCCGACAGCCTCCCAATCAGCTCGACCAAGGGGGCGAAGAACGCGACCATGACGGTCAGGACGAGAACCCCGATGGCGCATATGAAGAGCGGAAACAGCGTTTGCAACACGACCTGGACCCGGACGCCGAACCGACGCTCGGCCGATTCGGCCAGCTCGTTCATCGCCCAGGGGAGGTTGCCGACCGCCGAGGCCGACGACACGACGTCGTAATCGGCGCGGCGGAGCAGTCCCCGGCGCATCAGCGCCTCGCGCCAGTCGCCCCCCTCGTCGGCCTCGAGAGCCGCGGCTTCCAGCTTCTTCCGCACCCACTTGGTGGGATAGTAACGGGCCAGCGTGTGCAAGCCCCCTTCGATCGTCCGCCCCCCCTCGATCGAGAGCGCCAGCGCCCGCAGGATCAACGCGGTGTGCCGCCGTTTGAACAGGCGGTCGAAAACCGGGATCGCGAAGTTCGTCCGCCCCGCGATCGCGAACGGGAGAAGCAGCAGGAGCAGGAGGTTGATCAACGGGAACCAGAAGAAGTACAGAATCAGGAAATGCGACGCCTGGATGACGAAGATCGTGATCGGCGGCAGCGCGACGCCGAAGTCGTTGAAGATCGCCTCGAACTTGGGGATGATGAAATACATGATGAAACCGACGATCCCCTGCATGATCCAGAGCACGCCGAGGATGTAGGAGACGTGGGTCGAGATCGCCGCCCAGATCGGCGCGCGGGAGCCGCGGATCGAGACGGCGGTGCGCAACGCCTCGGCCGGCTTGCCGCTCTGCTCGCCGACGCGGGCGAGCAGCACGGCGTCGCGCGACGCCACGCGCGGCGTCCGCGCCAGGGCTTCGCCGAGCCCCAGGCCGCTGTCCAGGAGCGCGGCAACCCGCAGCACGCGGCGGCGGTATCGGCCGGAATACTGATCGGCGAACGCCCCGACCGTCGTCGCCAGGGGCATCTTGTGCTCGGCGGCGATCGCCAGCATCCAGAGCAGCGAGTCCTGCTGGCTCGACCGCCCGCGGGAGAGGATCACGGCCGTCCCGGTGACGACGGCGATCAGCATGATGAAGAGGAGCGGAATCACGACCGCCTGGAACGTGACCATCATCCACAGCACGAACGCCGCCGCCATGATCGCGTAGAGGAGATGGCTCAGCCGCCAGGGACTCGCGCCGGCGAGCGCGTCCGCCAGGTCGACGCGCCAGGCGTCGTCGATCGGCTTCTCGGGAGGTTCGGGGCGCGGTTCCTCGCTCATTTCAACGTCTCCGCAATTCGGCCAGGCCCCCGAGAAGCAGCCCGCACGCCGTGAGTCCGATCGAAGCCGCCGCAGCCGCCAGGGTGCCGATCAGAACCTCGGCCGGGGTCTTGCAATGCCGCGAGATCCCGTACAACGCCACGACCAGGAGCGCCGGGCTGGCCGCATGACAGAGCACCATCGCCGCGTACAAGGCGGTCGTTTCGCCGCAGATGCGTCTTGAAAACACCTTCGCCGCCGAATTCATCGAGGTCGACTCCCCAATCGTGGAAGACGTCAGCCGGACAGCCGGCTCAACAGCGTGATCAACGGCAGCATCAGCCCCACGACCACGGTGAAGACCCCCATGATCACGCCGAACACCGCCAGGACGCTCATGACCGTGCCGGCGAACGCCGCCTGCGACCGCGATCGGGCCTCGAACATCTCGCCCGACATGTGGAGGATCTCGGCGATCGCCCGGTGGCTCTCGGCCCATTTCAAGAGCCGGGCCAGGCTCCTCGGCATGGCCCGACGCACCGCCGCCGCCCCCTCGCGGGCGCTCAGCAGGTTCTCCATCGTCAGGGTCGAAGCTTTCCTGGGCTGGTCGGGGTCGAGGTGGTCGAACGGCCCCGAGGGTTTGACGATCGGCACCCGGCCCGACATGGCGTCGGCGAGGGTCTTGCCGTTCTCGACGTCGTTGGCCATCGCGCGGCAGGCCCGGTCGACGTCCGAGTTCTGGACCCCCTGCCCCGTCAGCCGGAGCGCCTCGGGCATGGGCAGTTCCGATTCGAGCAGGATCGCCAGCAGGTGGCAGAACTCCGCCCACGAGGTGTACCGCCATAGCGGCCCGATCACCGGGAGCCGGCCGATCAGGCTGTTCCGCAACGGCGCCGGCAAGAAGAGCCGAATCACCAGCCAGCCCACGACGACCGCGCCGAGAACGACCGCCAGCACCGGCCAGCCGGCGCGGACGAGCCGCGAGGTCTCGATCAACGCGATCGTCATCGCGGGAAGCGGAACGCCGAAGTCGCGGAAGATGTTCTCGAACTGCGCGACCAAAAACCCATCCACGATCATGAGCAATGCAAGCGCCAGCATGATCGTGAACAACGGATAGGCCAGACCCAGCCAGAGCCCGCGCTTCAACTCCGCGCCGATGCCCGCGTAGGATGAGAACCTGCCGAGGACGTCCCCCAGCTTGCCCGTGCGAAGCCCGCCGAGCACCAGACCCCGGATGTGCGCGGGAATCCGCCCTTGCTGGGATTCGAGCGCCGCCGTCAAGGGGCTGCCCTGGTCGATCGCGTCGGCCAACTCGATCAGAGAACTGCGGAACCCGCCGACCGACAGCTCCTCGCCGAGCGCCCGCAGGCCGGGCCCCAGCGGCAGGCCCGACCGCGAGACCCCGGCGACGTGGTCCGTCAACCGCTCGACCTCGCCGGGGGTCAAGGGCTCGCGCCCGCCAGGTTTTTCGTGAGAGTCCGCCATGTCTCGAAACGCCTTTGATTTGAGAGCCCGACGACCGCGACGCCTGAATTCCAATGACCAGACCGACGCGCGAGCGAGCGAGGGAGCGAGGGAGCACGCGACTCAGCCAGAGACGAATATCACGACCTTCCCGAGGCGGTCCCCTCGCTTGCGCTTCGGGCTGCTATTTCGCGTTCTCCGATTCCAGGGGCTGCGAGTCGACCATCCGAGGCTTGTTCACGGTCCCGACAGCCGTTCCAGCATGCTGGTAAGCGGCAGGAACAGCGTCAACGCATAGAGCAAGGTCGCCGACGACCCCACCAGGATCATCACGATCGAGGGGAGGAACAGCCGGAGCTTCTCGGCCCGAAACGCCGCGCGACGGCGGTACATCGGCGCCAGGTTCCGCAGCGCATCGACGATCGAGCCTTGCTGATCGTTGGCCAAGATCCAGCGAAGCAGCGGGCTGAAAGCCGGAGAGGAAACGCCGCGGAGCGCCTCGGCGGCCGGCCTCCCCTGCTCCAGGTTCTTCGAGAACGCGCGTGCGTCGTCGATCAGCGCCTTGCTTCCCGTGGCATCGGCCGCGAGCGTGACGGCTTCGGGATACGCGACCTTGTTTTCGAGCAAGAGGGCCAGCATCTCCGCGAACCCGGCCGACTGATGGTCCCTCAACATCGGCCGCATCCACGGGAAGTAGCTCAAGAACGTCCCCCCCCCCTGGTTGAACTGGACCGCGCGGCCCGACCGCCACCAGGCGAAGGCGATCAGGCAGAGCATGATCGGCCAGACCGGCCACCAGTACTTCGCCAGCTCGCCCACCCGCTCGACGACTCGCAGCGCCTCGGTCGAAGGCAGGTCGAACATCTCGAACGCCTCGCGGAACCGGGGGACGACCTGCGTCACCACGCCGATGAACAGCACGTAGGCCAGCGTCACGACCAGCAGCGGATACCAAAGCGCCAGGCCGATCGCGGCGCGCGTCTCGGAATAACCTCGAAGGTAGCGCGTCAACCCCTGAAGGGCCGAGGCCAGGTCGCCCGTTCGACTCCCCGCCTCGACGATCGCTCGATAGAGCGGCGGGACGGCCTGCTTCTCGGCCTCAAGCGCCGAACCGAGGTCCTCGCCGCGCCCCATCCGTTTCGCAAGGACCTGCGCGACCGAGCCCAACCGCCCCGGCAGATCCTCGCCCGCATTGATCAGCCCGCGCTCCAGCGGCGAGCCGGCGCGGACCAGCGCCACGATCTCGTCGTTCAAAGCGGTCAACTGGTCGATCGTGACCGGCCGCGCGCCGCCCGCCGCCGTATTCCCCTCGGACATGACTGCTCGCCCCCCCCCCCGCTCCCCCACCGTCGCAAGCCGCCCCGTTCGCCTCGGACATCTGTGACAGCTCTATTCCTATCACAATTGTCAAAGATCGTCAAGCGCGCCGATCGGAAGAATTTCGAGTTGCGGACGGCCCGCCCCTGGACGGAGTAAGGCATGCCGTTGCGGACATGTTTTCGCGGATCGGGGATGGGGACGAAGAAGGCCCCGGGCGTCGATCGGGGGGGATCGTCGCCCGGGGCCCTGGGGTGGTTGAGAAGGGGCCTGTCGAGGGTCTGGTTCAGATCGTGAAGTGGAAGGTCTTCGTGATCAGCCGCCAGAGCCACCAGCCGAAGGTGTGGGTGCCGCCGTCGATCTTGGCGAACCCGCGCTGGCCGGGGTGGAACTGGAGCCCGGCGTTTTCGACGGGGATGATGACCTCGTAGACGGCGGTCTGCGGCTTCACCTGGCCGGTCTTGGGATCGGGCTTGGCGGCGATCTCGCCGCCGGCGGCGTTGGAGAGCTCCGGCGGGATCTCGTCCTGGTTGCGCTTGGCGATCTCGGCCACGGTGCTCTTGAGGGTCGTTTCGGAACGGCCGTAGACCTTGACCCAGGCCTTGCCGCCGACCTTGATCAGGTCGATGTCGGTCTGGTCGATGATCAGTCGGGCCTCAAGGTGGTGGGGGTCGGCGAGTTGGCAGAACGGCTTGCCGGTCTTGAGCCACTGGCCGAGCGTCTCGTGGTGGGGGACGCCGATGACCTGACCGTCGCGGCCGGCGGTCAGGGTGAGCTTGCCGAGCTGTTCGTTGATCTTGGTGATCGACGGCTCGAGCTGTTCGGCCATCACCTCGTGCTGCCGGGCCTGCGCGCGGCTGTCGGAGCTGAGGTTGTACCACTGCGCCTTGGCCCAGTAGACGTCGTGCTCGGACTGGCGCTGGACGCGTTCTTTTTCTTTCTCGCGGTTGACGAGCTGGGCCAGGACCGCGCCTTCCTTGACCCACTGGCCGTCCTCGACGTTGAGGTCGACGAGTTGGCCCTCGACCTCGGCGTAGACCTCGACGGGGTCGGCCGGCGAGAGCACCAGAGTCCCCTGAATCCGCAGCGGGGTGGGGATCAGCAGGATTCCGGCCACGACGGCCACGAACGCCGCGACGAATGCGGCCGCGCGTGCTTTCTTCACTTTGCGCATCCTCCCAGGCGTGCGGACGAACTTACCGATCTGGTAAACGGGCATGGCCAGCAGCGGGACCAACGATCCAAGGGCCAGCATATAACTGAGCGATTGCAGCTTGTAGGGCTTGAGCACCTGCGACAGGAAGAAGATGATGCTGAAGGTGACCACCCAGCGGTACAGGTAGCTGGCGATCGCGTAGGCCACGAACAGCGAGCGTCGCGACCGGGGCAGGTAGCTCTGGACGGGGACTTCCAGGCCGAGCACCTTCTCCTGGATCAGGTACGTGAAGAACTGGGTGCTCTTGATCCGCAGGTTGGGGATTTCGAGCCAGTCGGCCATCACGTAGTAGCCGTCGTACCGCAGCAGCGGGTTGGCGTTGAACAGGACGGTGTTGACCGAGCAGATGAACATGGTCGCCATCGCCAGGCTGTTGAACAGCCCTTGCTCGGTGTTGAACCAGACGAAGGTGGCGATGCTGGCCAGGAACAGTTCGACGTAGATGCCCGCGGCCGAGATCCAGATCCGGTGCCACTTGTTGGGCAGGAGCCAACTGTCGGTCACGTCGCAGTAGAGGGCCGGCGTGAGGACCAGGAAGAGCATCCCCATCTCGTGGACCTCGCCGCCGTAGTGCTTGGCGGTGAGCCCGTGGCCGAACTCGTGGATGATCTTGATGACCGCCAGGCTGATCCAGAACGTGAAGATCGTCCACCAGTTGAAGAAGCTCTGGAACTCGGGGAGCATCGAGTAGAACTGGCTCCACTGGCTGACCACGAGGGTGATCGCGGCGAGCATCGCGCCGACGCTGACGGCGATGAACGTGCGGGTGAACAGCCAGCGGAAATAGGGGTACATCCAGGTCAGGAGCCGCTCGGGGTCGATGACCGGGATCTTGATGAACAGGATGTTGGCCAGGAAGCCCCAGACCTTGCGCCAGCGGTTCTTGCGGCGGCGGCGGATCAGGGCCGCGGCCTGCTCGGGGCTGTCGATGACGACCACCGCGGCTTCATGAAGCTGGGCGACGAACCGGACGAGGTCCTCGATCGAGATCGTCTGCGGCCGGTACTTGCGTTCGAAGGCCCTCTTGACCTCTTGAAGGTCTTTCTTGCCGTCGAACTGCTGGAGCAGGAAGTACTCCTCGATCTTGAATCGGAAGTAC
>CALCIC010000029.1 GCA_937907405.1 uncultured Isosphaeraceae bacterium
CGAGTCCCCTGGGCGAACCTTCGCAAGAATCCCTCGCTTGCGCTTCGGGCTGGTAATTCAAATCAGAAGCGTCGGCTCGTGGGAGAGGGGATTCTCGTACATGTCGTAATTGTTATTTCCCCGCGTCCGGCCTGGTCGCGGGGTTGCGGAGGTAGTAGAACCGGCCGTCCTCGGCGCCGCCGAGGAAGTCGGGGAGGCCGTCGGCGTTGAAGTCGACGACGGTCGGGCTGACGTCGTGGCCTTCGATATCTTGATTGGAGAGCAGGCCCAGGTCGCGGAACCTCCAGGTCTCGGCGTCGGGGCCGGTCTGCCGCATCAGTCGGGCGTTGGCGGCGTTGAGCAGCAGGTCGAGCTTGCCGTCGCCGTCCCAGTCGACGACGCAGAGCTTGCGCCGGCCGCTCTTGCCGGCCCTTCCCGCGTTGAGCCGGAGCGCCGCGCCGGCCTCGTCGGCGAACACCCGCCGGGGGGGGGAGAGCGTCAGCCCCCCGTCCGCCCCCTTGACGCGCGGGAAGAGCGCCAGGTAGCCCTCGTGGTCGAGCATCACCAGGTCGACCAGGCCGTCGCGGTCCCAGTCGACGGCGAACGGCGTGGTCCGCCACTGCGTCAGCAGGGCCTTGCCCTCGGGCCGGAGCCAGCCCCAGTCCAGCTTCGGCTGGGGGTCGCGGTCGCTCCATTCGACCTCGATCGGCCGGGCGGCGGCGAGCTTCGGGGCGGTCCGCGAGCCGACGTTTTTGTACCAGTGGACCTTCCCCCAGATCGAGTTGACCAGCAGGTCGGGGAGGCCGTCGAGGTCCCAATCGGCGATGCTCAGCGTGGTGTATCCCCACTTGGCCTCGCAAGGGCCCTGGATGCTGCCGTTGGGCCCGGCCATGATCCGGATCACCGCGCCGTCGGCCTCCAGCAGCCTCGGCGCGGCCCACCTGGGGCGTTCGACGCCGGGTCCGCTCAGGTTCTCGAAGAAGCCGAGGTTGCCGGCCGTGTCCCCCGAGACGAGGTCGAAATCGCCGTCGCCGTCCCAGTCGAAGCCGACCGGCGTGGCGAGCGCTCCGAACTTCAGGTCGTCGGCCTCCTGCTGGAAATAACGGGGGGTGAGGAACTGGGGCGAACGGTCGGCGCGGAGGCCGCCGGAGTTCTCGACGAGCGCGACCCGGCCGTCCTCGTCGCCGACGATCAGGTCGAGGTCGCCGTCGCCGTCCCAGTCGATCGCCGTGGGGGTGATCATCTGGAGGTCCATCGTCAGCGGCCGGTCGTCGGCCGTTTTGAGCCGGTTGCCGGCGGCGTATTCGGGCCTCGTCCTCGTCCCGACGTTCTCGAAATAGGTGAAGCCGTCGAGGAACTCGCCGCAAAGCAGGTCGAGGTCGCCGTCGCCGTCGAAATCGGCGAAGTTGGGGGACGGCCAGCCGAACACCTCGATCGACGCGGCGGCGGCCTTCACCTGGAACGGCTTCTCATATTTGGGAGTTTCGTCGTCGCCGACGTTCCTGGCGACGTAGACGAACCCCCGGAGCGGGCCGCGGACCCAGACGCCGGCGGCGTCGTAGCCGTCGTCCCAGCCGTAGTCGGTCCAGTCGCCGGCGCCGACGACGACGTCGAGCCTGCCGTCGCCGTCGTAGTCGACGAGCCGCCAGTGGTTCGCGCGCACCTTGTTGGGGTGGAGGTTCGCCGGGAGCCCCAGCTTGCGGGGCCGGTCGAGGCCGGACTTCAAGAAGTCGGGGTATTCGACCCCCGGAGACAGCACCCGAGGGCGGCCGTTCACGTAGCTGACCTGGACGTTCTGAATCCCCTTGCCGATCCGCCGGGCCGGCTTGAAGACCGGGAACTTGTCGGCCGAGGTCGGGCCGGACGCGTTCTCGAAGAAGTAGACGCCGTTATAAGGTTGGTCGGGGCAGTCGACGACCAGGTCGAGGTCGCCGTCGCCGTCGAAGTCCATCGGCAAGGGCCAGGCCCAGAGGCCGACCCCCAGGTCGACGACCAGCCCCGGATTGTTGTACTTCAGCCGCTCCAGGCCGTCGGCCGCCTGGACCCGCGAGGCCGCCGACGCCGCCGCGACGACGACCGCCAGGGCGAGGCCCGCCCGAATTCCGCTCGAAATCATGATCGCGCCTGCTCCCGCTCTTGCTCAACCGGGGACGAACCGCTTCCAGAAGCCCGCAAGCCGACCGCCGCGAGGGCGAAGGTCGGGCTGGTCATTGTAAGCGGACGACCGGAACAAATCCTCAAGCTTGCGGCGGAACGTCCAGTCCTTGGTGAGCTGCGAGAGCCGATCGAAGTCGGTCTTGCTCATGTAGCCGTGGCAGGTCAGCCGGCGGGTCGCGGCGTCGTACGACAGTCGATCCTTCATGTCTCTGGGAATGACGAACGCCGCGGGCAGTTTCTCGATCACGACGAAGCGATCCATGACAGACCCTCCATCCATCCCTTGCCAGTGCTTCTGGAAACACGTCGCCGACGGCTCCCTACATCGACACGTCCAGCATGGGCGCGAGAGTCCGTCATTGGCAATCGTCGAATTCGGATTTTTCAATCCGCTGCGATCGTCGCATTCGCGAGGGTCGGATCGTCATGCGTGGACGTCGTCCCGGCCTTGCCCTCCCGGCGCGAACACGAATCCGAATGCAATCCAACAGGAAACCGCTCTAGAATCCATATTCTCCGAAAATTCGAGTGGTTTCTTCCGCGTCATGGGTATTGCACTCGATTCGTTACTGTTATTAAGATCAGATTCTAGAGCGGCCTGTACAGCATGAAAATCATCAACCATTCCACTCCGGGAGAAACCTCGATGCCCGAAACCGTCGGTCGCAACCAAGGCAAGACGGAATTTATCAAGCAGGCATTATTCAACGACGAGTTCGCCAATGCGGCGAGCATCAACGATCTCTGGGCCGAGAGCGGCCGCGACGGGACGATCAGCGTCAGCCTGGTGAACAAGATGCGATCGGACATGGGTCTGACGGGGAACCTCCGCCGCGGCCCCAAGGCGTCGTCCGGGAAGCCGTACACCGGCAAGAAGCGAGGTCGGAAGCCGAAGTCCGCGCAGGCCGAAGCCGCTCCCGCGATGGAGAGCGGCTCGGCGGCCGGTTCTTCGCCGTCGTTCCGGGGCCGCAACGCCCGGCTCAATCGGCTGGTCGACGTCGAGACCGACATCGACCGCCTGCTGTTCAAGGTCATGGCCTTCGAAGGACTCGCCGACGTCGAGGACTCGCTCCGCCAGGCGCGCCGCGCGCTCTATCGCGTCATTGGTTGAACGGCGGCCGGCGCCGGCGCCATGGGATGAATTCAGGAACGTCGTAGTCGTTGCGACGTTCCTTTTTTCATGCGCCGGGGGGATTGGGATTGGGATTGGGATCGCCGACGCGGACCGACTCCACAGTGCGTTTCAGCCCTTCGATGAATTCGACGACGGGCTTGTAGCCGAGGACGGCCCGGGCGCGGTCGAGAGCGGCGAGCGAGTCCTTGACGTCGCCGACGCGCGGGGGGAGGAACTCGGGTTCGAGCCGGGTTCCGAAGATCCGGTTGAGGGCCTCGACCAGTTCGATCAGGCTCACGCCCCGGCCGGTCCCGACGTTCAGGACGCGGCCGGCGAGGGGTTCGGGGTGATCCATCGCGGCGAGGTTGGCGGCCACGACGTTGGCGACGAACGTGAAGTCGCGCGTCTGCGAACCGTCGCCGTGGATCTTCGGCCGTTCCCCCCGGGACATCGCCTTGATGAACAGGGAGATGACCCCCGAATAGGGGCTCGACGGGTCCTGTCGGGGGCCGAAGATGTTGAAGTAGCGGAGGCTGACTCCATCAAGCCCCATCGTCCGCGCGTACACTTGAATGTAATGTTCGCCGGCGAGTTTTCCGGCCGCGTAAGGGCTGAGCGGATTGGGGAGCATCCCCTCTTCCTTGGGCAACACCTCGGTGTCGCCGTAGGCGCTGCTGGACGCCGCGAACATCACCCGACGGACTCCGGCGCGGCGCGCGGCCTCCAGGACGTTGAGGGTCGCGGTCGGGCCGCTGGCGTGCGACTCCAGGGGCTCGGCGACCGACCGGGGGACGCTCGGGATCGCCGCCTGGTGGAAGACGACGTCGACCCCCTCGGTCGCGCGTCGGCAGGCGTCGAAGTCGGTCAGGCTCGCCTCGATCCAGTCGATCCGGCCGCGGACGCCCTCCAGGTTGGCGGCCCGCCCGGTCGACAGGTCGTCGACCACCCGGACCCGCAAGCCCCGGCCCAAAAGCGCCTCGACGATGTGCGAGCCGATGAAGCCCGCCCCGCCGGTCACCAGAACATGTTTATGTTTACTCATGTCGTCCTCGATGCGGGGGGTGGTCAGGCGCGGACGATCCGCGCGGCGGGGGCGGTCAGGTTCTTGAGCGCGTTGCGGGTGTCGACGATCAGGGGGGCGTGCCGCGCGATCGTCTCCCAGTCGTAGGCCGAGTGGTCGGTGGAGATCAAAACGCAGTCGCGCGATTGGAGGTACTCGGGGGTCAGCTCGCGACTGGAGTGTTGCAGGTTGGGATAGTGTCGCATCGGCGGGAGGACCGGAATATGGGGGTCGTTGTATTCCACGACCGCCCCTTTCTTCTGCAGGAGGTCCATCAGCGCGAACCCCGGCGATTCGCGCGGGTCGTCGACGTCCCGCTTGTACGCCATGCCGAGGATGACGATCTTGCTCCCCCGCAGCGGCTTGGCGACGTCGTTGAGCGCGTCGGCCACCCGGGCGACCACGTAGGCCGGCATCTGGGTGTTGATCTCCCCCGCCAGCTCGATGAACCGCGTGGTCAAACCGTGCTTCCGCGCCACCCACGTCAGATAAAAGGGGTCGATGGGGATGCAGTGCCCCCCCAGCCCGGGGCCGGGGTAGAACGCCTGGAAGCCGAACGGCTTCGACTTCGCCGCCTCGATCACCTCCCAGACGTCGATCCCCATCCGGTCGTAGAGCATCTTCAGTTCGTTGACCAGGGCTATGTTCACGGCGCGATAGGTGTTTTCGAGGATCTTGCTGGCCTCGGCGACTTCGAGCGTCGAGACCCGGACGACCCGGACGACGATCCTGCCGTACAGGGCCGACGCCGCGTCGAGGCTCGCCGGGTCGAGGCCGCCGACGACCTTGGGGATGCTCGTCGCCGTGAAGTCCGGGTTGCCGGGGTCCTCGCGCTCGGGGCTGAACGCCAGGAAGAAGTCGATCCCCGGGCGCAGGCCGCCGGCGGCCAGGATCGGCAGCAGGACCTCGCGGGTGGTGCCGGGGTAGGTCGTGCTCTCCAGCACGATCAATTGCCCCGGCCGAAGCCGCTCGGCGATCGCCCGGGCCGAATCGACGACGTAGGACAGGTCGGGCTCGCGCGCGTCGGTCAGCGGCGTCGGCACGCAGACGATCACCACGTCGGGCTCGTCCAGCCGACGGAAATCGGTCGTGGCCGCGAACCCCTTCGACCGCAGCCGCCTGATCACCTCGCCGGGGATGTGGCCGATGTAGCTCTCGCCGCGCTCCAGCCGCGCGACCTTGGCCGCGTCGACGTCGAACCCGAGGACCGCGACCCCTTGCTCCGCGAACGCCCGGGCCAGCGGCAACCCCACGTACCCCAGGCCGATCACGCCGACCTTCAACGCGTTCGACTGGATCTTCAAGACGAGTTGTTCATTGCTTTCCATGGTGTCCCGCCCATCCCAATCGTGAGTTCCGACCGCGGCGGTCATCTTAACACGGCCCACGCCCGGCGGGGAGGAACACGACCGCCGGCGCGGCGGGTTGCACCGATTCAACCGCTGTGCGATCTTCAACTTCAAGGGGATCGTCGCTGGGCGACGGTCGATCCGACTTTGAAAAGGGGATGCACGATGATCAATCGCCGAGAGGCGCTGAAGGTCGGCGCGGCGGGGCTGACGACTTCGATGCTGGGGAACTTCGCGGCGGGCGCGCAAGACGGCAAGGCGTACCGCGTCGGCCTGATCGGCTGCGGCTGGTACGGCAAGAGCGACCTGTTCCGGCTGATCCAGGTGGCGCCCGTCGAGGTCGTCGCGCTCTGCGACGTCGACCAGCACATGCTCAAGGGCGCCGCCGAGATGGTCGCCAAGCGGCAGAAGTCGGGCAAGACACCCAGGACCCACGGCGACTACCGCGAGATGCTCAAGGAGAAAGACCTCGACGTCGTCCTCGTCGCCACCCCCGACCACTGGCACGCCCTGCCGATGATCGCGGCCGTCGAAGCCGGCGCCGACGTCTACGTCCAGAAGCCGATCAGCCACGACGTCCTTGAAGGCGAGGCGATGGTCGCCGCCGCCCGCAAGCACGGCCGGGTCGTCCAGGTGGGCACCCAGCGCAAGAGCACGCCCCACCTCGTCGACGCCAAGAAGAACGTCGTCGACGCCGGCCTGCTCGGCAAGATCGGCCACGTCGAGGTCTGCTGTTATTATCACATGCGGGCCAACGGAAACCCGCCGGTCGTCCCCCCCCCCGACTTCCTCGACTACGAGATGTGGACCGGGCCCGCCCCCCTGCGGCCCTACGACGGCCTGCCCCACGTGCGGTGGTGGCGGACGTTCAACGAGTACGGCAACGGCATCATGGGGGACATGTGCGTCCACATGCTCGACACCGTGCGCTGGATGCTCGACCTCAAGTGGCCGACCAAGATCTCGTCGACCGGCGGCGTCCTGGTGCAGAAGGAGGGCAAGTCGAACATCGCCGACACCCAGGTCGCGACGTTCGAATACCCCGGCCTCAACGTCGTCTGGCAGCACCGTTCCTGGGGGACGCCCCCCGACCCCGACTACCCCTGGGCGCTGTTCATTTACGGCGAGAAGGGGACGCTGAAGGCCAGCACCATGCGCTACGACTTCGTCCCCCAGGGCGAGGGCAAGGCGATCCACAAGGACTGCGTCTTCGAACGCGAGCAGTACCCCGAGGACGTCACCGAGCCCGAGATCGAGCTCAACGCCGCCCCCGCCACCCGCGCCCACATGAAAGACTTCCTGGCCGCGATCGAGAGCCGAGGCAAGCCGATCGCCGACATCGAGGAAGGGCACATCTCGACCGCCTCGTGCATCCTGGCCAACATCGCCATGAAACTGAACCGCCCCGTCTCCTACGACCCGGCCAGGCGGACCATCATCGGCGACGACCAGGCCGCCGCGTTGCTCAAGATCCCCTACCGCGCCCCCTGGCGGCACCCGGCGGATTCGCTGGGGGGGTAATGATGTAAGCGAACCCGTCGCCGCGTCCACATCTCCCGTCGGGCCGACGACCAGGAATCCCTCGCTGGCGCGTCGGGCTGGTAATCGATGAAATACCAGCCCGACGCGCCAGCGAGGGTTCAGGACGCCCCGGCCGCGACTAGCCTCCCGGAACGAACACTCGCTCGCGTCGGCGCGCGTGGATTTCCTTTCATCTGAGCTTCCGCGACCACGATTCGGGCACGTCGAGGCCGAGGTTCTCGGCTTCGAATTGGAGGAGCCAGAGCTTGCGGTCGAGTCCGCCGCCGTAGCCGCCGAGGGTGCCGTCGGCGGCGATCACGCGATGGCAAGGGACGATGAGGCCGATCGGGTTGCGGCCGTTGGCGCCCCCCACGGCGCGGGAGGCGGCGGGATTGCCGACGCGGCGGGCCAGCTCGGTGTAGCTGATCGTCCGGCTGTAGGGGATCTTGCAAAGCTCGCCCCAGACCCGACGCTGGAACGGAGTGCCCTCAAGCTGGATCGGCAGATCGAATCCCCGCGAGCGCCCCTCGAAATAGGCGTCGAGCTGAGCGCGGGCCGCGTCGAGCACCTCCGCCCCTTCGGTCCAATCGTCGGGGATCGGCCGGTCTTCGCGTCGGCCGAGCAGATCAAGACCCGTGAGCGCGCCGCCGCGGGCGGTCAGGAAGACCTCGCCGACGGGGCTGGAATACCAGGTGTAGTGTGCCGCCGTGTTCACGTCTTCGCTCCCGAATTCCAGAGATGCATTGCGGCGTAGGCGCGCCAGGGCCGCCACGATTCGGCCATGGCGTCGAGCTTGCGGATCGACGATCCGCCCACGGCCTTCAACAAGCCGAGATCGCCCGCGGGAAAGGCGTCGGGCCAGCGGAGCGCCCGCATGGCGATGTAGTTCGCGGTCCAGTCGCCGACGCCCGGCAGTCGCTTGAGGTCGGCGACGACGGCCTCGGGGTCGCCTCCCGGCTCAAGCCCGATCGAGCCGTCGGCGATCGCGGCGGCCAGCTCCCGGATCGCGACGGCGCGCGGGCCGGCGACGCCCAGCGCCTGGATCTCCGAGGGCTCGACGCCCGCCACCCGGTCGGCCGTCGGCCCGAGCCGGTCGAGGCCGACGATCGGGGTGTCGATGGGTTCGCCGAAGGCCCCGGCGAACCGGCCGGCGAGCGTCGACGCGGCGGCGACCGAGATCCGCTGCCCCAGGATCGTCCGAACCGCCAGCTCGAAGCCGTCGACGCAGCCGGGGACGCGGAGCCCCGGAAACCGCCCCACCGTCGCGGCCAGGCGGGGGTCGACCGCGAGCTGCGCCTCGATCCGGTCGGGGCGGCAGTCGAGGTCGAACAGGTTCCGGACGCGACCGAGCAACCCCCCCAGGACCGGAAGCAGCGACGACGACGCCTCGACGCTCAGGGCGCTTCGGTCCGGACGATGCGCAACCCGAATCCATCCCCGAGCGCCTCCGACCGCGATCGTCCGCGCGTACCGGCCGTCGCCCACGACCTCGACCCCGGCAGTCGCCCGAGCCGCCAGAAACCCCAGCAGCCCCTCCCAGGCGAACGGCGGCCGATACGCCAGGCTGAGGGTCAGGGAGCTAAAAGGGGTCAGGAACCGTTTTTGAAGAAACGGTTCCTGACCCCTTTTAGCTCCCCGAATCCGCGACGGCGGCATGCCGTAGTGGCTGAGGAACAAGGCGTTGAATCGGCGGAGGCTGGCGAAGCCGCTGGCCGACGCGACGGCCAGCATCGGCAGGGTCGTCTCGGTCAGCAGCCGCTTGGCCAGCAGCAGCCGGTTGGTCTGGGCCAGGACGACCGGCGCGACGCCGTCCTCCTGTTGGACGACCCGCCGCAGTTGCCGCGAGCTGAGCCCCAGCTCGTCGGCGAGTGTTTCGAGGCCGCCGCCGTCGTTGAGCGCGCCGGCCTCGATTCGGGCCGCCGCCCGCCTGGCGAGCCTCCCCGGCGCGTCCATCGGCGCGAGCCCCGGGGCGAGTTCGGGACGGCACCGCAGGCAGGGGCGAAAGCCTTCTCGCTCGGCCGCCGCCGCGTGGTGGTAGAATCGGCAGCGATCGGCGCCGGGCGTCCGCGCCGGGCAGATCGGCCGGCAGTAGATCCCGGTCGTCGTCACCCCGACGAAGAACACCCCGTCGAACCGCCGATCGCGGGCCGCCAGGGCCCGGTAGTACGTCGCGTGGTCGTTTCTCATGCGGGAACTATAACCGCCGTCGCGCCCGCCGTCTCGCCGTTTTCGGACGCGGGGACCGTAATCCATTCCGACGTCCGAAAACGGCGAAGCTGGCCCGGCCGACGGCGTCGGAAATCGTTGAGGAGGGGGGTAAGCGTCTTATAAGTGGGTGGACGGTCAGGCGGCAAGGGGGGGCGTCCCACTCCACTTGCTCGTGCTCGAGGTTTCGTGGCTCGGGCGTCCCGCCCGAGCATCCACAGGACGAACGCGGCAAGCCGCTCGGGCGGGACGCCCGAGCCACGCCGGCGGATGCTCGACCGACATGCGCCCCCCCCGGAGCGGGAAAATCGGTAATCCGAGGCTCCCCATCAACCGCCTCTGTTTGGACGAGATTTCCCACCTACTTTCAAGACGCTCGCCCCTCGCGAGATTTTGATACCGATCGCCTGACAGCCTGGATCGCCGTCCCTTGGCGGCCAGAGGCCATCAATCCAACCTCGGGTGACGGCCCCAGGCAATTCGGTATGATGCCGCGCATTCCTTCTCCCCCCGGGAGAAGGATAATCGTTCCTCGCCTCGGGCGCAAGCGGCGCACCATCAAACAAGATCGCGAGAGCGCGGGGGGAAGCTTCGGGGCGGTCATGACACCTCGGCGTCATGCGTTCACCCGCCACTCATGATGGACAGGCGACGCCTTCTCTGATAGATTCCGCCCCGACGCCGGCGCCCCCAGAACGGCCGTCGGCCCCCCGCTTCAACCGGAGGCGGGCAACCCCAGGCCCTCGCTGGACACGGGACAAGGACGTCCAACCATGCCCGCATCACGCCGATCGATCACCGTCCTCCCGCTCCGCGGCGTCCCCCCGAGCGAGTCCGGACGAGCCCTCGTCGACATCCGATTAATCGACCAAAGCGAATTCAGCATCTCGATTTACGGCGACCCCGAGGCGCAGACCGACGGCCTGATCGAAGGCATCCGCGAACACGGCGTTCTCGACCCCCTGGTCGTCGCGCCGGGACGGATTCCGGGACGCTGGGAGGTTGTTTCGGGGCACCGCCGACTGGCCTGCGCGCGTCGGCTGGGGCTTTCGAGCGTCCCCTGCGTGGTCCGCGACCTCGCGACCGAAGCCGACCGTCGGACGGCCGTCCTCGAATTCAACCGCCACCGCCGTAAGTCGTTCAGCCAGTTGATGCGCGAGGCCGACGCGATCGAGGAGCTCTGGTCGACCGCCGCCCGCGACCGCAGTTTGAACAACCTCAAGGTCAAGCTCGACCGCTCCGCGCCCAAGGCGTCGAAGCCGCCCGACTGGGACTTCCAGTTCGACGCC
>CALCIC010000030.1 GCA_937907405.1 uncultured Isosphaeraceae bacterium
GAGGGGATCAGCTTGTCCTCCCGACCGTGGACGACCACGACCGGGCGGTCGTACAGCGCGGCCAGGTCGAGCGGGCGAGGACGGTGGATCGGCACCCTGGCGAGACGGCCGGCTCGGGTGACGATCAGGCGCGAGAGCAGGGGGGCCAGCGGCGCCTTGCGGTTGCGAATCCAGGTCGACACCGCCGCGGTCAGGTCCACCATCGGCGCCTCAAGGACCAGGGCGCGAATCCGGTCGTCCTCGACGGCCGCGCGGAGCGCGATCGCCGCGCCCATCGAGCGTCCCCAGACGACCGGGACGAACGACTCGTCGGGCGGATGTCGTGCGGCGAGGACGTCGAGCCAGGCGCGGAGGTCGTCGGCCTCGCGACCGCCGAAGCTGGACAACTCGCCCCGGCTCTCGCCGTAGCCGCGAAGATCGACGGCCGCGATGTTCCAGCCGTGGTCGAGGATCGCGCGCGCCCGGTCGCCGATCATCGCTTCGGGACCGTCGATGAACCCGTGGATCAGGATCATCGTCCGCCCCGTCGCCGGCCCCGGCGCCGCAATCCAGCGCCCCGCCAGCTCGACCCCGTCGGTCGCGCGCGCGGCGATCGATTCGGTCGGCGTCTCCTCGTCGTGATCGTTCGAATGGGGAGAAGGTCCAGAGACGCGCGGCGGCGTCACCAAGGCCCAGGCGCCGAACTCGACGACCACGAGCAGGATGCCGCCGATCAATCCCGCGGCCAGTCCCAGGAGGACGATCAGCCACTTCATTCCGTTCGCTCCCCCGCGTCGACGAACCACCGCGCGACGATCCCCTCGGCCGTCCATCTCAAGTGGATCGCGCCGGTTCTCCAGGTCCGCAACAGGACGATATCCTTCCGCTCCAGGGGCGTCAACGCATCCGACCCGCCGGGGAACGGCGGCTTCTGGCTGACCGCGACGACCCGAGCGCGCGCCCAATCGTAGAGCCAGGCGGGATTGGCCGATCGACCGCCGTGATGGGGCGCGAGCATCACGTCGATCGGCGGCTCGGGCGCCGGCCGCGACGTCAACTCGACCAGGCCGAGTTGGTCGAGGTCGCCGGTGAGCAGCAACCGTCGGCCCAGCGACCGGACGTCGAGCACCAGGCTGCGCGCGTTGTCGGAGGCTTCGGGATGCCAGTCGAAGGCCGGATGGAGCACCTCGAAACGCGTCGCTCCGACGTTCCAGAACGAAGCCGCCGCGACCTCGCGGACGGGAATTCCCTGAGCGTGCAGAGTCTCGATCAGGAGGTCGGCGGCAGGATTGTCCTCGCCCGCGAACCCCGGCGGCACGAGCACCGCGCCGATGGCGAACCGTTCGATCAAGTCGGGCAGGGCGTTGAAGTGGTCCTGGTCGGCGTGGCTCAGGAAGACTGCGTCGAGCCGCGTCACGCCACGCGACCAGAGCGCCGGGGCGATGATTCGGCGGCCCACGCGAGGGTCGTCCATCCGTCCGCAATCATAAAGGAACGCCTTCCCTTCCGGCGTTCTCATCGCCACCGCCAGGCCGTGGCCGACCGCCAACATATCGGCCTCAAGGGTCTTCGGTCGACGGCCCACGTTCTCGAAGGTCCAGCCGGGCAGACACCAAAGGAAGACCAGGCCCCATGACGCCCCCAAACTCATCCTGAACGCCCGGCTCGGCTTGAGATCCGGCCCGGCTGCGACGGCGTTCCAGAGGTAAGCGGCGATCGCGAGCAGGGCGTAGAAGATCGCGACGGAGAGCCACGACGGGCCGGCGACGAAGACGTGCCCCCAGGGACGGTCGGCCCCCCAGTAGACGCACGCTTCGGTGAACCTCAGCAGTAGGCCGACCGGCCAGGCGACGAAGTCCGCCAGGCGCGCGGAGACCATCGAGACCCCAAGCTCCAGCGCGCCCAGCAAGAGCGCGCACGAAGTAATCGGGATCAACGGGATGTTCAGCAGCACGCCCACCGGCGAGGCCAGGTGGAACCGCAGCGCGACCAGCGGCAACGCGGCGGCCGAGACGACCGTCGAGACCAGGAGCGCGTGGGACGCCCACCGCATGGCCTTTCCAGGTAATTTCGACCACCATGACCGAAGCTGGTCTTCAAGGTCGTCGAGGGGGCTTTTCGGGCCGATCGTCCAGGCGCGGAAGGCGTCGGCGATGCGTCCGACGGCGTCGCGGGCCGGGGCCAGCAGCCAGAACAGGGCGGCGACGGCGAGGAACGAGAGCTGGCAGCCGACGTCGAACAGAAAGGCCGGATTGAGCCCGAGCGTGACGATTCCGGCCGTCGCCATGGTGTTCGCCGGCCGGGGCGCGCGATCGAAGATCGCCGCCAGGCAGAACGTCAGCGTCATCGCGGCCGACCGCGCCACCGACGGCGAGAAGCCGACCAGCCCCGCGTAGCCCAGGGTCGCCAGCGCGACGAACGCGTACAGCAGGCGTCGCTGCGTTCCCAGCGATCGCAGGATGAGACCGAGCGCGACGGCGAGCACCTGAAGCTGCAACCCCGAGATGGCCAGCAGATGCATCGTCCCGGTTCGGAAGAAGGCGTCGTTCAGGTCGTCGTCGATCTCCTCGCGCTGCCCCAGGACCAGGGCGGACGCCAACGGCCCGGCGCGGTCGTCGAGCCGCGCGGCGAGTCGGTCTCGGCTCCCCTCCCGGATCGATCCCAGGGCGCCGATCCACCACGCGGGCCGGCTTTCCAGATCGGGCATGACCCCGGACGGTTCGTCGACGCTGAGCCGGAGGCGAATCCCCCGGGCGCGGAGCAAAGCGCGGTAGTCGAACTCGCCGGGGTTGAGCGGGCCGGCGACCCGCGCGAGCTGGCCCGCGACCTGGATCGGCTGGCCGGCGTACAGGTCGGGACGTTCGCCCAGCACCGTTACTCCGGCGCGGCCCGACGCCCTTTGAAACCTTCGGCCGTCGCTGACGCCGGTGATCCGAAGCGTCAACCGCGTCCGCGCGCGGCGCTCGTCGCCCGGCCCTCGGGCTTCATAAGGGCGCACGCCGAGGGTTTCCTCGATGATGCCGCGAACCCAGGCCGGGCGCGGCGTTTCGGTCGCCCCGGCGGCGAGGTCGTCCGGATCCAGGTCGGTCCATCGGTAGTGATGCCAGCCGCCCCCCACGGCGACGACCGCCGCCAGGAGCGCGAGGCTCGAGACCAGGCCGCGGCGGAGCATCAAAACGGCGAGGGCCGAGAGCGCGATCGAAGCGCGCGTCCAGCCGGCCGTCGTCAGCGGCTCGGCGAATCGGTCGATCGCGATCCCCGCCGCCAGTGCGCAGAATACGGGCGCGAGAGGAGCGATCGACCATTGAGCCGAGGCCCTTCGCCTCTCTTCGCGGCGGCCGGGCGGTTTTTGGTCGGGCAGGGCGAGACCTCGTTGCTTCGGTTACTTCGCGGGGACGAAGAAGATTTCCATGCTCAGGATCTGCCACTTGTCCCCCTGCTTGACGCGGACCTGATGGAACGGGATCTTGGGCGAATCGGGCTTGAGCGTGTTGACGTCGAACGTGCCGTCGATGGTGAGCACGTCGGATGCGAGGAGTCGGGCCGCCGCCACGTCGTTGTACGACTTGATCGTCTCGCGATTCTCGAAGAGCTTGGCGTAGAACGCCTCGACCTCTCCTCGGCCGTTGTGATGCTCGGTCTTGAAGTCGTCGCCGTCGCGAGTGACGAGGCTGAGTCGGGCGTCCTCGACGTAATAGGCGGCCATGGCCGACGCATTCAGCGAATCGAAGGTGGCGGCGCCCGCGGTCGTGACCTTCACCGCGATCTTTTTGGCCTCGTCGTCGCGGTCGTCGCCGCGAACCAGACCGGGGGAGAGCGAGACGGCGGCCAGGACGGTTGCGAAGGATATCCAGCGATTCATGGGAAGGCTCCTGGAGAGGACGAAGCAACGTGATTCGTTTGCGTCTTCGCCTCCACCTTAACGGCGGCCGCTTATCGATTACAACCTTGGAACCAAGAAAGCGTCACGTGGTCAGAGGTCGTCCGGCGGGGTCTTTGGGGAGCAGTACGCGGAACCTGGTGCCTTCACCGACGCGGCTGTCGACCTCGATCCGGCCGCCGTGGCCGGTGATGATGCCGTGACTGATGGCGAGGCCCAGGCCGGTCCCCTCGCCGACCGGCTTGGTGGTGAAGAACGGATCGAAGAGGCGGTCGAGGTCTTCCGAGGCGATCCCGGCGCCGTTGTCGGCGACCGAGATCTGGACCCAGGGCCCCAGGTGCCGAACGTCGATCTCGATCCGGCCCCCTTCGGTTCGGCCGTTGGTTTCGACCGCTTGGAGGGCGTTGATCAGCAGGTTGAGCAAGACCTGCGAGATGTCGGTCGGCACGCACTGGACGACCTGGACGCCGTGGTTCTCGATGGTCACCTCGACGCCGTCGCGTTTGAGCCGGCCGCGCATCATCTCAAGGGCGCTGTCGAGCAGCTCGGCGAACGTGACCGACTCCCATCGAGGTCGCGAGGTCCGCGCCAGGCCTCGCATCTTCTGGACGATGTTGGCGACGCGGCGGACCCCCTCGAGCGTCCGGTCGATCATGGGGGCGAGATTCTGGCGGATGTACGGCCAGTCCACGTCCTCTGAGATCTTGGCGAATCGCGCGGCCTTCTCGGGCGCCGCCTCCTTGACGACCTCGAATCCGGCCTCGGCCTCGCAGAGCATCTCCAGGAGGCCCGTGACGTCGCGCTGGAGCACGGCGAGGTTGTTGCCGACGTACGACAGCGGGTTGTTGATCTCGTGCGCGACGCCCGCGCTCAACAGGCCGATCGAGGCGAGCTTGTCGGTGTGCGCCAGCATCGCCCGCATCCGTTGGCGTTCGGTCTGGTCGCGGATCGAGGCGACGTACTCGATCCGGCCGTTGGCCTCCACCGCGCTGAACGAGATCTCGATGGGGAACCCGCCGCCGTCGCGCTTTCGGCCGGACAACTCGACGGTCTTGCCGATGATCGGCGACACGTCGGGCGACAGTTGGCCGGCGACCTCCGAGCCCTCGGTCGCGGCTCGGGCGTTCGGTTCGAAGATCGACGGGATCAACAGGTCGAGGGGCTCCCCGAGGACTTCCCTGGATTCATGTCCGAAGACCTTCTCGGCGGCGGGGATGAACAGCAAGATCCGGCCCTGGCCGTCGGTCACGACGATGGCGTCGAGGCTTCCCTCGGTCAGGCGTCGGTAGCGTTCCTCCGACTGCGACAGCGCCCGGTTGTTGGCTTCGAGCGTCTGGGCCGACTGCAACTGGACCCGGGCGAACTCGCGACGGGTGCGCTCCAGCGCCTTGCGCTCGGTGATGTCGCGGACCACGGCCAGGATCGCGACCTGCTCGTCGAACTGGACGGTCGACGTCAGGATCTCGACGGGGATGGTCTGGCGGTCCTTCGTGAGGTACGTCCCCTCGCAGCTCAGCCGGCCGTCCTCGAGCTGCTTCTTCAACCGGGCCTCGAAGCCGGCGGCGAACTCGGGGGAGTCGATCTGCGAGGTGTTCATGCCGATCAATTCGTCGCGGGTGTAGCCCAGCAGCCGCGCCGCCGCCGGATTGGCGTCGAGGATCCGGCTCTCCTGGTCGTGCACGAAGATCATGTCGTGGATGGCGTCGAAAATCGCTCGCGCGCGACGCTCCGATTCGACGAGCGCCTTCTCGGCCTGAATCCGCTGGGTGATCTCCGTGACGAAGGCGAACAGGCCGATGGGGAGGCCGTCGTCGTCGCGGGTCACGTCCAGCAGCAGCTCGACGGGGATGAGGCGGCCGTCCTTGTGGCGGTACCACTTGACGATCCGATCGTTCTTGCCCGTCGTCAGCGTATACTCGTGCGACCGCAGCGTGACCTCGTGCGACTCCGGCGCCGTCAGGTCCATGATCGACATGTTCTGCAGTTCGTCGCGACGATAACCCACCAGCTCCGCGAACGCGTGGTTGACGTGGACGATCCGGTTGTCCAGATCGATCATCGCAAACGGCTGCGGGCCGTTCTCCAGCAAGTCGTGGAGCATCCCATGCCGGTTGTCGCCCGATGGGAGGGGAACCTGATCGTGTTGACCGGAAGTGGAAGCCACTCTGGATGCCTCGCGCGGTTCGAGGTCGTCGTCGCCTTGCGTAGAGGGTATTATATCCACCTGCCGACGATCTGTTCGATCGACGTTGAAGATCGGCCCGGGCGCGCCGCGGTCGACCCATGGCGGCCGCGGATCATGCTATTTT
>CALCIC010000031.1 GCA_937907405.1 uncultured Isosphaeraceae bacterium
CCGTCGCCGACCGCCGTGGGGGCGATGGCCTCTCGGGCGAGCAGTACCCGAAGGAGGAACTCCCGGTCCACCTCCTCCGGCAGGCGAAGCTGCTCCACGACCTCGCGGAGCACGCTCTGTTTGTCGTCGCCGGAGAGTCGATAGAAGACCCCGCCGGCCTCCAGCGCGTCGAGGAGCGACGGCACGGGCTGGCCTTCCTCCTCCGGTTCCACCAGGATGTCGCTGGAGACGTTCAAGCGGCGAGAGGTCGCCCACTCCAGGATCTCCGCCCGGTTGAACCGGTACTTCTCCTGCACCCGGTAAGCCGGGATGGCCTGCTGCTTGATCCAGCGATAAATCGTCTTCTCGGAAACCTTCAGAAGGCCGGCTGTGTCACGGACGGATAGGTTCATGGGGACGCCGCCCGTTGCCAAGGGGACTCGAGGAGATCCGACGAGGACTGGAATTCATCATCCGAACGTGCTGGCGATCCATCGTCAACCCGCGATCGCTCGGGGATGGTCGGACGACGGAGCCTGGCGCGGTCGACGTTTGGTGGCGCGCGAGCCGGGGATTGATCCGGGAGGACGAGACTCCCGGCGCGAACACGAATCCGTCTTTTGTAGACTGAAAGGTTCGTGGATTCAACCGAGGCCGGAACCGGAAAATCGTGACGGTCGAGATGCCAGCCCGACGCGCGCAAAGGGAGGCGACCCCCTCGGGGGCCCGCGGCGCTCGTCGCCGCCCATGCCGATCATTCCCTTGATTGCGCGTCGGGCGTTGGATCCAAGAGAATCCATGACAGGAGAGCTAGGAAGCCGCCTGGTTCGAAGTCGTCGCCGCGCGCTTTTCATCAATGGCTTGAGCCAACAGCGAGACAATCAAGGCGTTGAGAGAGGCTTTCTCCTCGCGTGCTCGGCTGGCAAGGGTTTCGTGCATCGGCGGAGGCATACGGATCTGGAAATGGACCACGGTCTCGGGCATCGGCGTCACCCCGTTCATTACGCAAAAAGGACCCAAACTCATACTCATCGTGAGTCAACCGAATCGCAATTTCGGACTGGCTCTGACATCTTTGGACAATCATAGTGAAAACTGGTGTATTGTCAAGCGTTGGCGTCTCTTGTCTAATCGATCGGGGCGAGGGTTCGGTTTCGACCGTTGGTCGGAACTCTGGGACGGTTCGTTCGCTTGAGGGCCGTCGAGAGATCGGCGAGGTTCCAGGAACGCCGGAAGGGGCGTGGACGATCGCCAGCCTCGGAGGAATTCGATCGATGACGGAAGATCGTCGAGGGGCATGGCTTCGACGGCTTTGGCCGGCCGCAAGAATCGTCCTGTCGACGGCGGTCCTCGGGGCCGTCGGTTATTGGTTCGTGTTCGTCCCCGCCCCGGTCCTCTCCCATCGAGTCGAGGAGGGCGAAATCGTCGCCGAGGTGATGGGTACGGGGACCCTGGACGCCCACGTCAAGGCGACCATCAGCACCAAGATTCCCGGACGCCTCGGCGGCATCTTCGTGGACGAGGGGGATCGGGTGTCCGCGGGACGAGAGGTCGCCCGCCTTGACGATCACGACCTGAGACACGAGGTCGAGATCGAGGAGGCCAACGTCACCGCTCACCAGGCCAATGTGGAGCGCCTGATCGCGGACACGGCCTACGCCAGGTCCGTTCTCGACCTGGCGCGCAGCAATCATCAGCGCGCGCAGAAGCTCGCCGCCGCCAAGGCCGTCTCTCAGGAGGAAATGGACCGGGCCGTCGAGGCTTTCGATTCGGCCCGCGCCGGCCTCGAACGCGCGGAGGCGGCCCTGGTGGAAGGTCGGAAGCAATTGATCGCCATCGAGAAGACCCTGGACTTCCGGCGGGCTCGGCTCGATGAGACGGTGATCCTCGCCCCGTTCGACGGCCTGATCGTGCGCCGCGACCGCGACCCGGGAGACGTGGTGGTGCCCGGCAGCTCGATTTTGGCGCTCGTCTCCGAGGCGGAAATCTGGATCGGCGCCTGGGTCGACGAATCGAACATGGCGAAGATCAAGGCGGGGCAGTCGGTTCGGATCGTCTTCCGCTCCGATCCGGATCGCGCGTATCTCGGCGAGGTCGTCCGCCTGGGCCGCGAGACCGACCGCGAGACCCCCGAGTTCCGCGTGGACGTGCGCCCCGACGAGCTGCCCGACCACTGGACGATCGGGCAACGCGCCGAGGTCTAC
>CALCIC010000032.1 GCA_937907405.1 uncultured Isosphaeraceae bacterium
GACCCGTCCCGGAATGCCGCGCGACGAGTACCTCTGCGACGGCGGCGACCGGGGCGACCGCGCCGGGACCGATCGGTACGGCAACACACATGGAATCGAACCGCGTGACGCGGTGGTCACGTTCGACGTCGGCCTCGGCGGCTACCCCGACGCCAAGGTCCTGCCCACCAACCGGGTCTGCATCTACGCCCCTCGATTCGCCGAGGTCCGGGTCACCAACGGCGCCAGCGAGGCCGTCGAGATCCACGGCGTCAACCTCAACGAACTCGCGGTGAAGGCGAGCCAGGCCGAGAAACTCGACCGGATCAAGGACCTCGTCCTGAACCAGTCTCCCGAACTGGCGCGCGAGCGACGGCGGGCGGCGGGCGCGACGGGCAAGGTTTACGCGGGCGAGGGTTCCAGGGTCCAGGGCGCGATGGGATACGGCAACATCCAGCAGATCGACCGGGCGTCGCAGCGGCAGGCCGCGCACGTCGGCCGCGTGCAGGCAAAACCGGCGCTCATCAAGGACAAGGTGAGCCTGGTCGGAATCAAGACGGCCGAGTCGACTGTGGTCAGCGCCCTGACTCAGGGGACGGGGCAGACGATCATGTCGTGGCAGCCCAACGAGATGACGGGCGTCGAGACGCCCCCCGACCGGCCGGGCCTCGCCGTCGTCAAGCGGGTGAGCGCCAACGAGGCCGAGCCCGGCGACTCGGTCACTTATGTGATCACCTACCGGAACATGGGCAACACGCCGATCCGGTCCGTCAGCATCGTCGACAGCCTGCTCCCCCGCCTCGAATACGTCGCCGGGTCGGCCAAGGGCCCCAAGGGGACCGCCTTCACCGCCGCCGAGAACCGCGCCGGGGCGATGGAGTTGAAGTGGAAGCTCCTCGACGCCGTTCCCCCCGGAGGATCGGGCTACGTCTCGTTCCAGGCCGTGGTGAGGTAATGACAGCAGAACGCAGCATTCAAGGAGGCCGTCGCACGTCGACGGCCTCCTTGGTAAAATCAACTCAGAGTCCGCACTTGAATGGAGGTCCGCCGATGCCGGTTCACGACTGGTCGAAGGTCGATGCGGGGATCTTTCACACCTTCCATGGCTCTTGGATCACGCATCTCTTGGAGTCGTTGAACGAGGGTGTCCTACCTACGGAATATTACGCTCTCTCCGAACATCACGTAGGTCTGACCATCCCCGACGTCATGACGCTACATCAAACCGATCATGGTGATGAACCTAATTCGAACGGCGGCGTCGCGCTGATCGACGCTCCGCCTCGCGTAGGTCGCCGCCTGGTGGCCTCATCCAAGACGAGTTATGCGACGAGGCGACGGACGCTCGTCGTCCGCCGAGTGCGCGGCGACCGCCTCGTCGCGATCGTCGAGATCGCTTCGCCCGGCAACAAAGACCGAAAAAGCTCGGTGTCCGTGCTGGCCGAGAAGATTCGCGCGGCGATTGAGAGCGGCGTCCACGTTCTTCTGGTCGATCTCTTCGAGCATGGCCGTCACGACCGCTTGGGACTTCACGGGGCCGCGTGGTCTTTCTTCGACCCGGACGCGTCCGATCGGCCTCCCGCTCGCTCGGCCACTCTGGTGAGCTATCTTGCCAATCCAATCACCGAAGCCTATGTAGAATACGTCCGATTCGGCGAGCCCCTTCCGGATATGCCCCTGTTCATCGAATCGCGCGCACACGTACTCCTGCCTCTGGAAACTACGTACGCCGCCGCGTTTCGTGGGATGCCCTCGAAGTATCGTGATCTCCTTTCATGAGCGCGCCCGCCTCAGACCTCGACGGCCGAATAGAGCGGCTCGATGACCTCGCCGGTGCAGATCTTGAGCGGCCTGTTCAGGCGGTCGCGCAGTTCCGCGGCGGGGTCGACGCCCAGGGCTTTGTACACCGTGGCGGCGAGATCGGGCGGACCGAAGGTCCTGGTGACGGCGTGGGCGCCGAGCTTGTCGGAGCCGCCGATCACCTGGCCGCCGACCACCCCCGCGCCGGCGAAGACCGCCGGGAAGACCGCCGGCCAGTGGTCGCGGCCCGGCACCGCGCCGGGGGTCAACTCGGAGATCTTTGGAGTCCGGCCGAACTCGCCGAGCATGACCACGAGCGTCTCGTCGAGTAGCCCACGCAGTTTGAGGTCGTCGAGCAACGCCGAGACCGCGCGGTCGAGGGCCGGCAGCAACTCGTCCTTCAATCTGGGGAAGTTCGATACGTGGGTGTCCCAGGTCTGGACGATCCCCATCGTCGCCTGGATGACAGGGACGCCGATCTCCACCAGCCGCCGCGCGATCAGGAGCGATCGACCGAAAACATGCTTGCCGTAACGGTCGGCCAGGCGGGGGTCTTCTCGGTCGAGGTCCAGCGCGGAGCCGACCTTGCCGTTGCTGAGCATCGCCAGCGCGGCGTCTTGCTGTTCAAGGAACGGGTCGTTCAGGGTCGTGCCGGCCGACTGTCCCAGCAAGTGCCGGCGCAGGTGCAGACGATGCGAATCGAGCCCTTCCGGAAGAGAGAGACTGTCGTCGCGGACTTCCGGGCGGTTGGGGTCGAGTCGAAGCTGCCAGGGGTCGTCGCGGGGGCCGAGGAAACCGGCGTCCTGTCCCGGCCACGTCAGCGGCCCCTCGACCAGGCGGAGCGGCAAGGACACTCCGTTCGGCACGCCGTCGCTTCGCGGCTGAAGGTGGTTGACCACCGCTCCATAGCACGGGAAATCGTCGCGCGAGGCGACCCGGTCGAGGTCGCTGGCGCCTTTCGGGGTCGACGGATAGCCGGTCAGCACCCGGTGGACGGCCACCAGATGATTCCCCTCGGGGTGCGACATCGACCGCACCACGGCCAACCGGTCGGCGCGGGCCGCCAACCGCGGCAGATGTTCGCAAAAATGAACGCCCGGCACGGCGGTCTGGATCGGCTTGAACTCGCCCCGGATCACGTCGGGCGCCTCGGGCTTCATGTCGAACGAGTCGTGCTGTCCCA
>CALCIC010000033.1 GCA_937907405.1 uncultured Isosphaeraceae bacterium
AAGAACTGGTCCGGCCTCCTGGGCAACCCCCGCAACCAGTTCCATCAAAATATCCACGGAATCATCTCTGATTTCGCGCTCATGATCAAGCCGACGCTGGTGATCGCCGACGGCCGCAAGCTGCTGATGCGCAACGGCCCGACCGGCGGCAGCCTCAACGACGTGAAGAAGGGGGACGCGATCGTCGTCGGCACCGACCACACGGCCGTCGACAGTTGGTGCGTCACCCGACTGCTCGAGAAGTCGCGGCACGAGATCGTCTACCTCGACAAGGTCATCGCGCGCGGCCTCGGCCGGGACTGGCGGCCCCAGTGGACCGAGGAGATCACCGTATGAGCGCGCGCGTCGAAGCCGAGACGCATCCGGGCTCGCTCCTCTCAGGGAGGCGGATCGCGCTGGCGATCCCCCGGGGCGTCCGCTTGCAAGTCCCCGACGACGACTTCTTCACGCTCTGCCGGGCCAACCCCGATCTCCGCCTCGAACGAACCGACGATGGAGTCGCGGAGGAGGCGTTTCGATGATCCAGAGCGCGACGACGACCAGGACGCCGCATCGATCCGCTCGCCCAGCGGCCATCGCGCCGCCGATCGCGCTGGCGGTCCCTCCCGGCGTGCGACTGCAAGTCTCCGACGACGATTTCGGCGCCCTCTGCACGGCCAACCGCGATCTTCGATTGGAACGCACCGCGCAAGGAGACCTGATCGTCATGGCGCCGGCGGGATCTGAAAGTGGAGGACGAAACGCCGTATTGACCGGGCGGCTGTACATCTGGGCCGCGGCCGATGGCGCGGGGGTTTCCTTCGATTCCTCGGCCGGCTTCCGTCTCCCGAATGGGGCGACGCGGGCGCCCGACGCCTCCTGGATTCGGAACGACCGATGGAACGCGCTGACGCCCGAGCAAAAACGTGGGTTCGCGCCGATCTGCCCGGATTTCGCGGTCGAATTGTGCTCGCCGTCGGACGATCGCAAACTCGCGAGCGAGAAAATGCGCGAGTACGTCGACAACGGGCTGCGGCTGGGATGGCTGCTCGATCCCGACGACGGCCGGGTCGAGATCCATCGCCCCGGCCGCCCCGTCGAGGTCCTGGATCGGCCGGCGACGCTCTCCGGCGAGGACGTGCTGCCGGGCTTCACCCTCGATCTCAAGGGGATTTTGTTCGATTGACTCGAAGGCCGCGGGCGCAGGGAAAGGGTCCTCCGGATGAGCCAGGCTGCAACCAAGAAAACCCCGAGCCGACCTATTCGCAACGCGGCGACCACGAAGCCGATCGCCGCCGACCCGGACGACGATCGCTACGGCCCCGGCTCGGCCGGCCTGAAGATGACGCCCGAGGAGTTCGACGACCTCCCGGCCTCGGAGTTCGTCCGGGGCAATCGGTACGAGGTCATCAATGGAGTCTTCGTCGCGTCGCCTTTTCCGGGGCCGGGTGAACGGAGCCTCAACGATTATCTCGGTTACATGCTGACGCAGTTTTTCGAGACTCCCTCGAAACAGCCGATCGACGCCGACACCCTCCCCGAACAGACCATCGCCACGACCAACCGCCGCCGGGCCGATCGGGCGATCTGGGTGGGGCTCGGCCGCAAGCCCAACGAACAGACCGACGTCCCGGCGATAGATCGGAAGAGCGTCGTGTAGGGA
>CALCIC010000034.1 GCA_937907405.1 uncultured Isosphaeraceae bacterium
ACGATCTCAAGAGCATGGGACCGCAATCGGCCCAGGCGCTCCACCTGATGATCGAGGCCAAAAAGCTCACCTATGAGGACCGGGCCAGGTATTACGCCGACATGGACAAGGTCGCCGTCCCCGTCGCCGAGCTGATCTCCAAGGAGTACGCCGCGAACCGCCGCAAGCTGATCGATCCCGACCACGCCAACGACGAGCCGAAGGCCGGCGAGCCCTTGCACGGCGATACGATCTACATGACGGTCGTCGACGGCGACTTCAACTGCGTCAGCTTGATCCAGAGCAACTACCACGGCTTCGGCTCGCAGCACGTCCCCGGCGACCTCGGTTTCGCGCTCCAGAATCGCGGCACGTCGTTCGCGCTCGACCCTGATCACGCCAACCGGCTTGAGCCTCGCAAACGCCCGTTCCACACGATCATCCCGGCGTTCATCACCAAGGACGGCGCCCCCTGGCTGAGCTTCGGCCTGATGGGGGGCGACATGCAGGCGCAAGGACACGCGCAGGTCGTCTGCGACCTGATCGACTTCGGGATGGACGTGCAGGAAGCCGCCGACGCCCCCCGGTTCTACCACGTCGGCTCGTCCGAGCCCAACGGCCTGCCGGCAAAGGGGGGCGGCACGGTCGGTCTGGAGTCGGGAATCGGCGCCGACGTCCGCCGCGCCCTCGAAGCCAAGGGGCATCGCCTGGTCGACCAGAAGGGAGGCTACGGCGGCTATCAGGCGATCCGGATCGACCTCGACCGCGGCGTCCTCATGGGCGGCTCCGACCCCCGCAAGGACGGCGGCGCGATGGGGTATTGAGTGAAGCTGGGGCGGCCGATCGGCCGCCCATAAACAACATCCAACCTTTCAAAGACGAGTGAACGGGGAAAAGACGGAGTCGCCACGGAGGACGCGGCGCGGTCGTCGGCCGCAACCAAAACAGGGAACGGGGAAAGGAATCACCACGGAGGACGCGGGGGACACAGAGGAAAGAAGAGAGAACAAGAGGGAATACCAGGCAAGAGAAGGGTGAACCGC
>CALCIC010000035.1 GCA_937907405.1 uncultured Isosphaeraceae bacterium
AGGGCCTCGACGATCGGCTCGATGCGCGGGTCGCGGTCGGGGGCGAGGCGCTTGCGAGGAGCGGCCGGCTTGAGCGCGCCTTGCGGCAGGATCTGGTCCTGGTCGTCGCTGGTCCAGTCGGCGCGGAAGGCCGGGACGAAGGCCAAGGGGGCGGCGCCCGCGCGCCGGTAGGCCCAGGCGGTGACGAACAGGGCATGGAACGCGGTGGCCCCGGGGCGGTCCTGATCGTCGCGCCCCAGCGAATCGGCCTGGACGATCATCCAATGCGCGCGGCTCATCGGGGCCGCGAAGTGGCATCGGAACGATTCCACGCCCGACGGCCGCTCGCCGAACCCCTGGCAGGCGCGCCGCATCGCCTCCAGCCATTCCGGGAGGCAACCTTCCGAGCGCCCCAGCACGGCGTATCCGCGCTTCCAGAACGGGAAACTCCCGTACACCGCTTGCTCGTACCGGATCGACCCGAACATGATCACCAGCGCGTACGCGCCTTGAAACTCCTCCGCCGCGTCGCCTGCCATGGCGACTTTTGGGGAAACATACGGGTCGAGGCTTGATTCGGGAGTCTCCCCCTCCCGACTCGAACGCAAGTCCGTATGCAACTCAGAGGATACCGGGCGATCGCCCCTGATAGAAGTCGGTTGCGCCGAAAGCGAAGCGAGCAAGCCGCCGCGCGTCGGCGCCTCGCTCGCTTGGTAGTTCGATTTCGGTCGCGGAATCCGGGCTACTCCGGTGAAATCACAATATTGACGTCGGTGATCTTCTTCGTGTGTTCGGGGGCGTCGAGCGCGTCGGCGGCCATGACGTCGGCGGTGAGTCGCTCGGCGGAGACCCCGGCCTGGGTTAACGCCTCGCAGACCGCCTCGGCCCGCTTCTGGGCCGTGGCGCGGCGTTGATCCGCGTCGTCGGGGCCGCCTGGGGCTTCACGCGCCTCGACTTTGAATTTGGCTTTGGGGTACGCCTTGGCGATCGTCGCAAGGTGCTCGACCGACGGGGCGGATTCGGCGGTGAGCGACGAATCCTGATTGAACGCCAGGTCGTCGGCCCGGAAGGTCTGGGCGCTCCTGGCCGTATCATCGCCAAGCATCTTGACGGCGGCTTCGAGATACGAGCCCTCGGGCACCTCGACGGAGGCGTCGCCAGGCAGCGCCATCGAGATCCTCCGGTCGCCGGTCGCGACGACGGGACGCCCGTCGGCCGTCGCGGCGGGCGACGTCACGTCGGCTCGCTCGATGCCGTCGATCTTCGTGTTCGCCCCATGATCGTCGTTCGGGGGGACGGCGGGGCGATTCAACTCCGGCTGGGCCGCAACTTCGGGGGTCGCGTCGGGCGGGTTGGCTTCGGGGAGCAGATAGTAGCTTCCCGCCACCACCAAGATCCCGATCGCCAGCGGGATCGCCCACCACGTGCTCGAAGATCTCTCCGAGACGGGCTCGGAGTGGTAAACGACCGGCCTCGCGGGATTGACAGGCGCGCCGCCGGGCGCGACTTTCACCGCCCCCGCGGAGGTTGCGGTTGCGAGCATCAGCTCAGGCGTCGCGACGTAATCCGCGAGGTTGCGAACGCCCAGCGTTTCGGCGAGGGTTCCGGGCGCGTGGGCGAGGATCAAGTCGCGTTCAGACGTCAGGAAGTCACGGACGGTTTCGCGGGTCAAGCCCCGCGCGCCGACTTCCTTGCGAATCATCCCCATAAGCGTGGGAGCGAGCAGACTCATCAAGGCGCCGGCCGTCGATGGTTTGGCGCCGCTGTCGTTCGCGATCAACTTGACGACGTCGTCCAGCTTGTCGCCGAAGATCGACCGCAGCATCGACCGCCCATGCTGCACGAGCGGATCGAGCCCTACCACGTCGCCGAGCCCCGCCAGATGGTGCAACAATCCTGAAAGGCCGCCGAACTTCTCCAGTTCCTCGCAGCCGTTCTTCATCGGATCGACCAGATGGCGGACGTCGGCCGTTCCGGAGACTAATCTAAGCAGGCCGGCGAGGATCGTAGGGGCGCCCAGGCTCAGGGCCTGTCCCACGCGGTCGGGCTGTTCGTCGAGCATTACGCTCAACTGCTGAATCGCCTCGCTGGTCCAGAAATCCTGCATCTTGCCGATTGAATCAACGGCCATTGTGCGTCCTCCATTCGATCGACTGCATTCGAGACGCGAACACGCGCCGACTTTAGGGATTGTGATGCCGGACCTTCCGCAACGCCTCATGGACGTCGAGCCGCGCCGACTTCCTGGCCCGATTCATGAGGCAACTTTCGTACCGCGGGCAAGACGCCTTCGGAGTCTTGTGATCGTCGGTTCTCAGATGTGCGACGATCACTCTGCGAAAACACCACGTTCACGATCCGCCGAACCGCAACCGATTGCAAGGGCCTGGTTCCGGATTCGAAGCGGTTGCGGATCGATCCAAACCCGAGACGCAAGCGAGTGACTCCCTCGGCGCGGCCGCCAGGGAGGATTCACTCGCAGGCTCGCCGGGCATGGGTTCGGCGTTCGTCGGGCCGTCCCCCGCCGCGCCTACAATACCGACGGACACGTCTGGCAGGTCGAAGAGGTCCGCAAGGGAGACGGATGGGAACGCTGGGCCGCTCCGTCGGCCAACACGCCGTCGGTCGCGTCCCGGCCGCCGAAGTCGAACTCGCGGGCGTAGGCGGCCGATGAGGGGACGGTGTTTGCAAACGGTTACTGCGATTGGACCTTGGGACGGCGGCTGGCCAGATGCTCTTCCATCTTCTGAAACCCGAGGACGCCGACGCCGGCCTGGGCGAACTGGGCTGCGACGTACTTGAGACCGCGGTCGGCGGGGATCTTCAGCGTCAGCTCGATCCCTTCCTTGAGCAGGTGGACGGGGTTCCAGGCGCTGAGCCGGAGTCCGGTCTTGGCGGCGATCGGGCGCGCGGTCTCGGCGAGCTGCGCGAGGGTCATTCTGGGGACCGCTTCGGGGGTCCGGCGCATCAACTCGAAGACGCCTCCGGCGGAGCGGACGGTCCACCACCGCGAGAGGCGACGCGCGGCGAGGTCGCCGGCTTCGGTGCGGGCCAGGCTCTTGGCGGTCGCCGGGGCGGCGGATTCGACCAGCTCGCGGCCGGCCGACCGGGCCGACTCGCGGACGGCCGCCTTGACCTCGGATCGGGCCGCCTCGACCGCCAGGGCCGCCTCAGGCTGGATCGCCGCCAGGCTGAGGACGTCGGCCACGACGAAGCAGCCGTCGAGCAGCGCCCAGGCCGTTTCGCCGGTCGTCGGCGAATAGCCCTGCCGCAGCACGTTGCCCAGATGCAGCATGTCGTACAAAGGGAGGAACTGATAGTACCGGATCTCCGAATCGTTGAGGCTCGCCACGCGGTCCAGGCCGTCGTCCCGGATCATCCGGACGACCGACTGGCCGTCGTCGCCGGTGAGGTAAAGCGCGGTCTTGGCCAGCGACTCGGTGAACGTCCTCCGGGACTTCGCCTGGAGCAGGGCGAGGGTCTCGGGGCCGGCGTCGGCCCGGGCGATCGGCGGAACGACCGCCCCGCCGTGAAGCCGGAGGATGTCGCGGAAATCCGGGTCGGTCGCGTACTTGGCGAGCATCGCCAGGGCCATGGCGCCGTGATCGCCGAGGGCCGCCACCGCCTGATTGCGCAGGGTTGGGTCGGCGTAATCGCCGAAGACCACGTCAGCGGCGTCGGGCCCCGCCTTGGCGAGCGCCCGCTCACCGTTCGCGCCGAACTCGACCGCCAGCCGCAACGCGTTCGGGCTGCCGCCGACTTCGCTCACCAACCCGACCGCCTTGACGTGCCGCAGGTGGCGGGCCACGGTCTCGGGCCGATGGGTCTGAAGCAACTCGTCGACGTAGTCGGTGTTCACGCGCAACATGATCAGGCTCTCGTCGAGCGGCGGCGAGCCTCCCGTCGCTTCCAGCACCGGGCCGTACAGGCTCACCAGCGCGAAACCTTCAAGCCCGTACATTCGGAACGCGTCGGCCGCCAGGGTCGGGTGGTCGTCGATCGTCCGCAGGGCCGCGCGGACGTCGGCCGCGCCGTTCTCAAGGCTGACGAAGCTGAGGATCACGAGAAGGTCGACCAGGGCCGACTCGTCGTCCTGACGCGCGGCCA
>CALCIC010000036.1 GCA_937907405.1 uncultured Isosphaeraceae bacterium
CGCCAGGGTCCACCCGCGCGGCGGAAGCTTGCCCGACTCCGTGATGATGCCCTGGAGCGTCGCCCATCCGGCCGCGCCCGGCGGCAAGGCGCCCGGCCAGCACGGCGGCTGGCTCGGCAAGGCCTACGATCCGTTCCGCATCGACGGCGACCCCAACGAGCCCGGCTTTCGGGTTCCGGGCCTGGGACTGCCCGACGGCGTCTCGGTCGAGCGACTCGGCGAGCGCCGGGCGATGCTGGCGAACTCGAACGGCTCGCTCGACGTCCCCAACTGGGAGATGTACCAGGCGCGGGCGCTGGACGCCCTGGGATCGGCCGAAGCGCAAGGAGCTTTCCGGATCGACGGCGAGAGCGATTGCACACGCGAGATGTACGGGCGCAACATCCACGGCCAATGCCTTCTGATGGCCCGTCGACTGGTCGAGTCCGGCGTCCGGCTGGTCACGGTCAATTGGCACAACGACGGCCGCAACTTCTGGGACACGCACGGCGACAACTTCAATCGCCTGAAGAACGACCTGATGCCGCCGGCCGACCGCGGCTTCTCGGCCCTCCTGGACGACCTCCACGCCCGCGGGCTGCTCGACGAGACGCTGGTCGTCTGGGTCGGCGAGTTCGGTCGAACGCCGAAGATCACCCCCGGAAACGCGGGACGCGAGCATTGGCCGCGATGCTACTCGGCCGCCCTGGCCGGCGCGGGGATCGGCGGAGGCCGGATCTGGGGCGCGTCCGACCGCTGGGGCGCCTACCCGGCGCGCGACCCGGTCAGCCCCGAGGACATGGGCGCCACGATCCTCCACGCCCTGGGCGTCGACCCGGCCTCCGAAATCCCCGACCCCCTGGGCCGCCCCATGCGGATCAATACCGGCGCTCCCTTGACGAGCCTGTTCGCCTGACCTGGAGAAGGAGCATTCGCCGATCGACGCCCACAAGGAGGTTCGGGCCATGCGTCTGCCTTGCATTCGGTTCACGATGGGGGCGCTTCTCGTCCTCGTCGCAGTCGCGGGCTTGAACTGCTGGGCCGTCCCGCATTTCAATATGACGCCTGTGCACATTATGGGGCCGGCGTGGCATCGCGTTATGCCTCTCGGGATCGGCGTTCTCCCCCTGGTAAACGTGGTGGTCATCGGCGCGCTGGTTCTCGCAATTCGTCGAGGCCGGTCGGTTCGCCGAGGCGTCGCGACGGCGGAGGGGCCTTCCTTGCTGGCGGGCGCGACGTTCTTCGGGCTGAACATTGTTCTGCTCGGCTCGCTCGTCGTCAGCCTGCCGGAACTGAATCACCCCGGTTTTAGTTGGCCGATCGTGGATGCGGTCAGAGATCGCGCCGTGAGATGCTGGGCGGCCGTCGCGGGCCCGCCGGGAGACTCGATCGCCTGGATCGTCTTCGACTGTGCGTTGCTCGGCGTGGTCGTTTCCGGCCCGCCGCTGCTCGTCTCCTGGCTCGGCGGCCTGCTCGCGAGGCGATACGCCGCGACGGTTCCCAGGGGCCGATTCCTGGCGACGGCCGGCCTGGTCGAACTGGGATTCGTCGCCGCGGGCCTGTCGATCCTCCTCACGCCGAGCCCGTTCGCGGGGGCGCTGGAGGTCCCACTCGAAGTCCGCGTCGTCGACGAGGAAACCGGAAAGCCCGTCCGTGGGGCGTTCGTCGCCGTCGCCAACGACTTCGATCTCGTGAGCGACCTTATCGCCTACGGCGTATTTGATATTGAAGATGCGGAAGGGGCTCCTCCGAGGGCGTTTACAGACGCCGACGGCCGGGCGCGGTTGACCGAAAAGCTCGTCGGCGTCGGCGAGCGCAACGCGTTTCAGACCCATGCGGCGGTCTCGCCCTGGGGCCGTTGGCTGGCGATCTCGGCCGAAGGCTACCGCACCCGGCGCATCGCGCTCCCGGAAGTGCTGGGCGCGGACGTCGATCCTGACCGCCCCGTTGCCGGAGCGGTGAAGCTCGCCCGAGGCGAGGAGGATGTGGGACCCTTCCGCGATTCCGAGGGGGTCTATTATGAGGACGGAGGCGGGTTCGGCGGGGCCTTATTCGTGATCACGCGAGACGGTCGCTTCGCGTGGCGCGCATGGGGATGCGTGCCCCCTGACGAACGCGAGTATGGGTATGCGCGGCATCGCGGCGACGAAATCGAGCTCGTACCGATCCCGCACCCTGGAAGCGATATGGATTCCATGACGACTTCCCGGTTTCGCACGGTCGCCTGGGGGCGTCGGCTCTATCTCTCCGATGCGAGCGACGACGCGCTCCAGGCGTTCTGCCGGATGGCTCTGATCCCTGATCGCCCGCCGCCGGAAGACGACGCCGGCGGGTACTTCCTCCTCCGTTACTCGGACAGCGACGTCCCGCGCGAGGGCCTGCCGCGCGTCCCCCTGCGCATCTGGGCGAAGTTCCTGGCCGGCGAGTTGAATCCAGGGAACAAACAGGGAAGTCTGAGACTCGCCCTCGACTCGCTCACCGCAAAGGTTGGACGAAAAGGATAGGCGCCGGTGGACCACGGGCTTTTGTTCGGGCTTTCGTCGCGGTTCGGGTTAAGATGGGGGAGCGAGGCGAAGGACGTTCAGTCGCATCTCTATCCGCGAAGGCGCGCCATGCAGCTCGGCACCGTAACGTACAACATCGCCAAGGACTGGGACCTCCCGACGATCCTCAAGACGCTCGAAAAGCTGGGCTATGAGGGGGTCGAGCTGCGGACGACGCACGCGCACGGCGTCGAGGTCGGGCTGAACGCCGCTCAGCGCGCCGAGGTCCGCAAGCGGTTCGAGGACTCGCCGGTGCAGCTCGCGGGGCTCGGCAGCGCGTTCGAGTACCAGGCGACCGACCCGGCCGTGGTCCGCAAGAACGTCGAGGGGACCAAGGAATACGTCCGCCTGGCCCACGACGTCGGCGCCCCCGGAGTGAAAGTCCGGCCCAACGGGATTCCCAAGGGGGCGGACCTCGATCGGACGCTCCGGCAGATCGGCGAGGCGCTCCACGAGGTCGGCGAGGACGCCGCGGGCTTCGGCGTCGAGATCCGGGTCGAGGTGCACGGCTCGGTCACCTCCGAGGTGCCGAACCTCGCCAGGATCATCGCCCACGCCGACCATCCCAACGTCTTCGTCTGCTGGAATTCGAATCCGTCCGACGTGGTCGACGGCACGATTAAAGACACGTTCGCGCTGGTGGCCCCCAAGATCCGCGAGGTCCACCTCCGCGACCTGTACGACGCCCAGTATCCCTGGCGCGAACTGTTCGCCCTGCTCGGCGCCCAGGATTACCAGGGCTTCACACTCGCCGAGATCCCCGAAAGCTCCGACCCCGAGCGCGTTTTGCGGTACTTCCGCGCGCTCTGGACCGCCTTCCAGCCCCTTCCCGACGCCGACAATCGCTAGCTCGGTTCGAATCGTCGATCAGGGCGCGGGCCCCGAAGGCGAAGGGGGATCGGAACCGAGGGATGAAGGCGAAGGCGAGGGGCCGGGGGGTGGCGGCATCATCGCCTTGTCCATGTGCATGATCATGTCGAAGTCCTCGGCGCGATAGACCCAGATCGGCCCTTCTCCGAAGACGTAATAGGCGGCGACGACGGAGTCTTCCGGCTCGGCGAGTTTGAGACGGACCAGGAACCGGCGGTAACCCTCGGCCTCGTAGCCGGGGGGTTCGCCGAGGATCTCGAAATCGAGCAACTGCTGCCCCGGCGGCTGCTGTTGCTCGACGAACAGGATCGGCCGAATCCTGGAGGTCGTCCGTTCGATCCGCCGGGTCTCGCGCCAGTCGTTCATCACCTTCTCGACGGCCTGACGAGCCGCCTCGGCCCTGGGAACGTACCGGCCGCGATCGGAGCGAGACTGCTCGCCGCAGGCGGGGCAGAGCACGACGCCGAGAACAATCGCGATCAGTCGGGCGAAACACGCCAGCGGCGATTGGAAACTCAAGGGCCGTCCCTTCATGGTCTCGGCGCCCGCTCGGCGCAACCCGTCCAGCCCGCTCGAAAGCCCTGAAATCGGCCCTTGCGAACCTGCAATCCACAGCTTACACTACTCGTATTCGAGGTCATCTCAATAGGTTGCGAGAAGGATTCGAATTCTCGATCTTCCCGTCACGGATCTTCGGATGATGCAAGCGGGACGCCCTCAAGTCGATCGCTGGATGATCCTGGCGTTTCTGGCCGGCGTCGTCGTCCTTGCGCCTCGACCGTCGCGGGCGGCCTGCGGCCATCATGCGTCGAAGGGGGCGAGCGCGAATTCAGACGTTCTGGCACTGGCCGAGCTCGTCCAGTCTCCCCTGGACTTGTCGTTCCCCGAAGCGTCGCGGAAGCCGGCGGCGCCGAAGCCCCCGGCCTCGCCCTGCGAGGGCCTCAGATGCTCGCGGGACTCCTCCTCGGGGTTCCCTCCTTCGGCCGCCCCCTGGGTCGTGCGACACTCCGACATCCAGGGAGGTCCTCCCCGCCTTCACGCGCCCGCCGCGAACCGTGAATCGGGCCTCGCGCCGCACGCGAACGAAACCGCTCCTCCCGCCGGTCGGGCCGATCGGCTCGACCGTCCTCCCCGGCGCCCCGATCGCTGACTGCCGACGCTCGCCGCGTCAAGGAGGCGGGTCGATCGATCCGGGCTCCACGTCTCGCGTCTGGAACATTCTTGCGCGCCGGCGGGCGCCGATGATCGACGACGCGTACTGAACGAGATTTCGTACCCACGGCGTGGGACGACCGAGGGGGGGGCTTCCACAAACCCTCCTCGCATCTCTGAACAAGACTCAACGAGCCGATCGCCCCACGCGCGGCTCTGCCCCCCGCTCC
>CALCIC010000037.1 GCA_937907405.1 uncultured Isosphaeraceae bacterium
TGATCTCTCCCTTGTCGATCAGCCGCATGATCTCGTAGGCGTCGACGCCGGTGCGGGGGATTTCGGACTCCTCGACCCCCCAGACCCCGGCGACGAACGCGCGATGCTCGGGGTTCTCGATGTCGCGGGCGCCGGGGAGCTGGTCGCATTTCTGGCCGTGCTCTCGGCCGCCTTGACCGTTCGCCTGGCCGGTGATCGTCGCGTAGCCGCACGACTCGCGACCGATCCGCCCCGAGGCGAGGACGATGTTGATCGCCCCCAGCACGTTCTGGACGCCGTGGCTGTGGTGCTCGATCCCCCGGGCGTGCATCAAGAAGCTGGTCTCGGCGGTCCCCCACATCTCGGCCGCGGCCCGGATCGACTTCTCGGCGACTCCGGTCACTTCCGCGGTGCGCCTGGGGCTCCACTGCTTGACGTGCTCGGCGAGCTGCTCGAAGCCGACGGTGTGGTTGGCGAGGAACTCATGATCGATCCAGTCGTTCTCGATCATCAGGTTCAGGACGCCGTTGAAGAGCGCGACGTCGCGGCCCGGCTTCACCGGCAGGAACAGGTCGCAGGTGCGGGCGATGGGCGTGATCCGGGGATCGACGACGATCACCTTGGCGCCGTGCTCGCGGGCCTGCCAGACGTAGTTCGTGGTGATCGGGGCGCACTCGGCGACGTTCGCGCCGCTGATCCAGACGACCTTGGCGCCGATGATGTCGCTCCACGGGTTCGCGCCGCGGTCGATGCCGAACGCCTTCTTGTTGCCCGCACCCGCGCTGACCATGCAGAGTCGGCCGTTGTAGTCGATGTGCCGCGCCTTGAGGCAGACCCGCATGAACTTGCCCAGCAGATACGTCTTCTCGGTTGTCAGGCTCGCGCCCCCCAGCATGGCGAACGCGTCGGGGCCGTGGGTCTTCTGGATGCGGTCGATCTCGGAAGCGACCAGGCGCACGGCCTCTTCGTAGCCGAGTTCTCGGAACCCGCCAGGCGCCGCCGGATCGCGCCGGTACGCGTGGAGCAATCGATCGGGGTGCGAACCCTGAAGGTACCGGCGGATCCCCTTGGGGCAGAGCATTCCTTTGTTGAAGGGGAAATCCACCCAGGGCTCGAACCCGACGATCTCCTCGTCCTTGACCTTGAGGATCAGCCCGCATTGCTGTCCGCAGAAGCAGCAATGCGTCTTCACCGATCGGTCGGGGACGACTTCGGTCGAAAGGCGGTTCCCCTCGGGATACGCCCGGTGCGGCCCGAAGCGGTCGATGATCTGGAGTTCGTCGGTCGGCGAATGGGCCATGTCGGGTTTTTCCTGGCTTCGATTTTCAGGCCATGGTCTCGACGGGGGAAGTCACGCCCGGCTGTTTGTCCCACAGCCGGCCCTGGGCCGTCGCGAACAGGATGCGGCGACAGCGCGGGCAGATCCACTGGTAATGCTCCCGCTTCGCGTCGTCGAGCTCGTAGCTGTAGCCGAGTTGGCGCTCCACGGTGATCAGATCCCGGATGTGCATCTCGGAAGCGAACGGCTCGTCGCAACGACGGCACCGCGCGGGCGCCGTCCGTCGTCCCACGTCCTTGTAAAAGCTTACGCCGAGCTGCGCTGGCCGCATGAAAATGTGAAACAGCTTGCCGAACGGCAGCCACAACAGCGTGAAAATGACGGTGACGGCGTGGAGGATCGCCAGAAAATCGTAGGCGTAGCCTCGCATCCAGGTGTAGCTGGCGGTCAGCATCAACCCGGTGACGCTCACGGCGAACAGCAGAACGAGCGGCAGAATGTCTTCGCCGAAGTGCTGCAAGGCCGCCGCGTCGCGGTCGATCATCCTCCGCCGCATCGCCAGCATCACGCCGGCGATGACCAGGAACGAGGCCCACACCAGAGCGTGGAAGATCAAGAACGCGAACACCGACTCGATCCGAAACGACGCGCCGTGGAACCCGAAGACCACCGTTTGGTAGACGTCCAGGTCGTGGGGATCGGTCTCGAAGCCGACCCAGCCGAAGACCAGCGGGAACGTCACGGCGCAACCGAGGATGCAGCCCCACATGATCAGCCAGTGCGCCGCCCATCGAGACGGCCCCCGCCGCCAGATGAAGGTGTTGATCGCGAACCCGCCGATGAATCGCCGGGCCAGCTCGACGATGTTCCCCGCAAAATGGTCCGGCCGGAAGATGAGTTGCCAGCCTCGTTGAAAATAGAGCGCCGTGGGGGGCCGTTGCAGCCACATGGCGTAGCGGTAGGCGATCCCAAACGCCGCGAACAAGGTGGCGAAGGTGTATCCCACCAACGCCGCGTCGAAGTCGGCCAGGTTCCGCGAGCCGAGCACGATCAGCCCGGCGAGGACCGCCGTCGTGAGTACGCCCCAGAGGGCCGCCCGGACTTTGAACTTCATGATCGACCGACTCCTCGACTCCTTGCCCGCGACTTCGCGAAGCTGAGGGGTCTTGACGGAAGGTTGTCCGAGCGATTCCTTTTGAGCGTGAAGAGGCGCCTCCACCATAGCGCGGCCCTGGTTCGTGGTCAAGACGGGGGATCGGCCCCGTACAGACCGCCCGGTTCGACGAGGACGCGGTCGGTCGTTACAGGTCGGAGGTCCATTCTCGAAACTGCCGGCCGTCCACGTTGCGACCGCTGAGGACGACGACGACGTCGCCCTCGCCGTCGAGATCGGCCCGGCGGGCGAGGGCCGCGGCGGTGGCGATGGCGCCCGAGGGTTCGGTCCGCAGACCGTGTACGTCGTCGAGCCACCTCATGGCTCGGCGGGTGTCTCGATCCGAGATTGCGACGGCGGACTTGACGTATCGCCGTAAAATCGGCCAGTTGTGCTCGCCGACGTCGTAAGAGAGCAGGCCGTCGCAGATGCTCGACGGATGGTCGAGCCTGACGCGCTCGCCCGCGGCCATCGAGCGTCGGAAGTCGTCCGCCCCTTCCGGCTCGACGCCGACGATCTCGGCCTCGGGGAAAGCCGACCCGATCGCCAGGGCGTGGCCGGCCATCAGGCCGCCGCCGCTCACCTGGCAGAAGAGGTGCGAAACGGCTCGGCCTTGCCGCGTCAGTTCCTCGACGATCTCAAGTCCTCCCACGCCGTTGCCGGCGATCACGTCGGCGTCGTCGTAGGGCGAAGCCTGGATCGCGTTTTCTTGCTCGGCGATCGTCCGCGTAAGCCGATCGCGTTCGCCGGTCTCGTGGTCGCGGGCGATGTCGTAGGTCCGGACCTCGGCGCCGAAGGAGCGCGTCAGGGCGAACTTCACCTGGGGGGCGGTATCCGGCATCACGATGATCACGCGCTTGCCGAACGTCCGCCCCGCGAACGCGATTCCCGACGCGAAGTTCCCTGAAGAATGAGCCGCGATCGGCCGATCGCCGATCCGATCCAGGTTCCGCGCGACCCAGTTGAGCGCGCCCAGGACCTTGAACGAGCCCACCGGCGTCCAGCCGTAGTCCTTGATCCAGACCCTGCGACCCGTCGGCAAGCCGAGTTCGCGTTCGAGCGCGTAAGAGCGAATGAGCGGCGCGGGCGACAGATGGCCGTGGACCACGGCAGCCGCGGCCTGGACGTCGTGAAGTCCGGCGATTCGAACGGCCATAGGGAAACATCCTTGAATTCGATGGTTGACGAGGCGAAACGGGCCTGAAGCCAGTATCGCAATGAATCGAGTCTCAAGGAACCGGTCGGCGTGGGTTCGAAACGCAACAAGGGCTCACGCCGGATCGGCGGGAACCCTTGTCTTGTGGGGCCGTTCTCGTAATCGGGGCGACCGGATTTGAACCGGTGACCTCTAGCACCCCAAGCTAGCGCGCTAGCCAAGCTGCGCTACGCCCCGATTGCACGTCCGAGAAAAACCAACCACCGTTGGGGGCCGGTTGTTCCCAGTCGACGGTTTATTGTAAGTTATCGAGAGGATCTGTCAATCGCGGTACGGGAGGATGAGGCGTGGATTTCGCCGACCGAGTGGTCCTGGCTGTGCGATCGAAGCAAAATCCGATCATGGTGGGGATCGATCCACGCCCCGAGGAACTGCCTCCGGGCTTCCTGGACGGCTTCCCGGACGATCGGAAAGGGGTCGCGGACGCTCTCCGGACCTTCGGTTGCGAGATCGTCGACGTCGTCGCCCCGCTCGCGCCGGTGATCAAGTTCCAGTCGGCGTTCTACGAAGCCTATGGGCCGGAAGGGCTCTCGGCGCTCCGTGACACGATCGAACACGCGCGGAAGCACGGCGTCCTGGTGGTCTTCGACGGCAAGCGGAACGACATCGGCACGACCGCCGAGGCGTATGCGCGGGCCTATCTCGGCAAGGTTCCCGTCGGCGGCGCGTTCGAGCCGGCCTGGGACGTCGACGCGATGACGATCAATCCCTACCTGGGGACCGACGGGATCGCGCCGTTCGTCAAGATCGCCTCGCGCGAGCGCAAAGGGGTTTTCGCTCTGGTCCGCACCAGCAACGCGTCGGCTCGCGAGTTCCAGGATCTGGTCTGCGACGGTCTGCCGCTGTACCGGCACGTCGCCAACCGCCTCCGGGTCTGGGGGCAAGGCCATCAGGGCGAGGAAGGCTACAACCTGGTCGGGGCCGTCGTCGGGGCGACTTACCCGGATGAACTGGCGGAACTCCGGGCCGCGCTTCCGGGCGTCCTGCTGCTGGTTCCCGGCTACGGCGCCCAGGGGGGGACGGCGGGCGCGATCGCGGCCGGCTTCGACGAGAACGGCCAGGGGGCGCTGGTCAACAATTCGCGGGGGATCACGTACGCCTACGCCAAGGCCGCTTTTCGCGACCGTTTCAAGGGAGAGTGGCAACGC
>CALCIC010000038.1 GCA_937907405.1 uncultured Isosphaeraceae bacterium
GAGGGGTGGGAGTAGACTGGTCCACCATTCCGGATGGCAGCACCGTCGTGACCTACGTGCAACAACTTCAGTACGCTTGGCGGATGACGGTCCTCCTGCCCGATGGCACGTCGAGCGTTCAAGTGTTCACAAGCCCACTCAATTCTCTCAGTTGGGAGATGGTGAAGGTTAGTTCCATGTCATGGATGCTTCAACCCGCTTAGCCTCATATTGAGGGATAGGAGGCGCAGTAATGACTCGATTCACCAAACCGGCCAACGTCGTGATCGTTGTGTGTGGAATCGTGTTAGGGGGATCGCGGGCGTCCCCCGCGATCCAAGTTCAAGCGGCAGTCGCCGGTGAGCCCGAAAACGCGGAGGAAGCTGTGACGCCGACCGGGGCCGCCCGACCGGCGGCCCCGACGCATTCCACACTTACGATTGGAAACAAGACGTACAGGCCGGAGGAGATCACGGATTTCATCCTGCCGTTCGACCGCCCTACCCTCACGCGGGAGGAACGGAAACGGCTGATGGAAACCCCTGGAGTGAAGATCGTGCGCGCGGGACCAAAGGGAACCCCGTTGTACGACACGATCAGGTTCGTCTACGAGCCGTACGACGACGATCAGTTCCTCGTCAATCTTCAGTTTGAATCCAGGTGGGTGCTCCTCGAAGACGCGGAACTCAACGTCGAGATCGGCCGAAAGCTCAAGGCCGAGCGACCGGAGAATCCGGGACGAGCCAGGTCTTTTCCGGTCTGGGCGACGGTCGCACATCCGGGGCTTCCTTCCATCCCACTGTTTCACAGCGGTTGGTCCATGACGATCCAGAAGGTGCAAAGGATTGGTCCCCTGGGGGCGCCGAGCAGCAGCGTCAGTTGGAGGGCGTGGGTCACGGTCAGACCGATCGTCCGCGATGAGTATTACGAGCAGGCGCAAGCCGTCATGGACTCTCACGACGAGGTCTACTTGTATCAGGACGGCAAGCTCACACTGGAAGACGAGCATCCGGACCCCAAACGCACCAGCGATCCCATGAAGGGCATTTCGGCTTCCTTTAAGGGGAGAATGGCACCGATCCAGGTCGGCCCCAAACCCGCGGCCTGAGCGCGGGCGAGAAATCGAGGGTGAACGGCGGGCCGCCCCGGTTTCAAGAACACCTCTGCCAAGGGGATCAGTCCGCCAGGGACGAACTCGCCTCCCCATGACGACCGCCGGCGCTCGCGGGAACGCGGTCTACTTGCTCAACGAGATCGACCGCCGGAACTGGCTCAGGCTGTAGACGAAGAACGCCAGGCCGATCAGCGTGACGGCCAGGAAGTTGGGCCAGACGGACTCGATCCCCGCGCCCCGATAGATGATCGACTGCGAGAAGCTGACGAAGTGCCGCGACGGCAGGAAGAACGTCAGCCGCTGGAGCCAGAGCGGCTGGCTCTCGACCGGAGTCGACCCTCCCGAGAGCATTTGCAGCACCATCAGGATCAGCATGATCAAGAGGGCGAACTGCGCCATCGTCCGCGCGATGGTTCCCAGGAACACGCCGAGCGCCGTGGCGAAGAACAGATAAAGCACCACGCCGAAGAGGAACAGTCCGGGAGAGCCGGCGATGGGCACCTGCAGCACGCCTCGGATCACGAGCGTCAGCGAGGCCAGGACCGCGACCAGGATCACCAGCGCGTTCGTCCAGACCTTCGCCAACGCGATTTCCAGGGCCGTCAGCGGCATCACCAGCAGGTGCTCGATCGTGCCGTGCTCGCGCTCGCGGATCAGCGCCGCGCCGGTCAAGATCGTCGCCAGCATCGTCACCTGATTGATCATCGCCACGACGCTGTTGAACCAAGAGGTGTCGCCGTTGGGGTTGAACGCCTTGCGGACCACGAGCTGCGCCGGATACTGGAACTTGACGTTCGAACGCGACAGGAAGTCGGCCGTCTCGGACGTGAGGATGTTCTGGATGTACGACGCCCCCACGCTCGCCTGAAGCATCGCCGTGGCGTCGACGTTCACCTGGACCTCGGCCCGACGTCCCGCGCGCAGGTCCAGCTCGTATCGGGGCGGGATCGCGACGACGAACATGAACCGGCCGGCGTCCATCGCGTCGTCGGCCTCGCTCGCGGCGATCTCCACCGGAGGCTTGAACCTCGGCGGATAGAACGCGTGGAACAGCTTTTGAGAAAGCGTGGATTGATCCTCGTCGACGAACCCGATCGACGCCTGGTAAACTTCCGACGACGTCCCCCGCGCCTGGGTGATGATCGCCAGGCTGAACGCGTAGATCACGAAGAAGACGAGCACCCTGTCGCTCCGCAGGCTGCGCAGCTCCTTGGTTCCAAGCCAGAAGATGTTGGCCAGCGATTGCTTCATAGCTCCTGACTCCGCAGCGAAACGACGGCGATCCACGTCAGCACGGGGATGAACGCCGCCAGGGCCAGGGCGTCGAACGCGAGCAGCCACGCCCCCAGCCCCTTGGTGAAGGCTCCGACGCTCGCGTGCAAGTAGTACGTCGTGGGCCAGATCGAGCCGATCACGCGGGCGCCGCCGGCGAGCGTCGACACCGGCTGGAGCAGGCCCGAGAACTGGGTCGTCGGCACCATGGTGACGATCGCCGTGACGAACACCGCCGCCACCTGGCTGTTGGTGAACCCCGAGATCACCAGCCCCAGCGCCGTCGTCGCGGTCACGTAAAGCAGCGCGCAGCCCGTCAACGTCAGGCCGCTCCCCTTGATCGGCACGTCGAAGACGAAGACGCTCAGCAGCGTGAGGACGGCGAAGTTGATCATCCCGATCGCAAGGTACGGAAGCTGTTTGCCGATCAGGAAGTCGAGCCGCGTCGTCGGCGTCACGTAGAAGTTGGTGATCGAGCCGAGTTCCTTCTCGCGGACGACGCTCACCGACATGAGAATAGCTGGAATCAAGATCAGGAGCATCGACGGCACGCTGGGGGCCATCGCGTAGATGCTCTCGAAGCTCGGGTTGTACAGGTACCGAAGCTGCACGGCGGAGATCAGTTGCGGCGTATCCCCCTGGTACTGGGACCGGTAGACGTCCTCAAGGTGGCGGAGATGCACGCCCGAGGCGTACAGGGCGATCGTCTCGGCCCGGAACGGGCTGGCTCCGTCGACCGTGGCCAGGCTCTCCGGCGCGTGGAACTGCTTGAGCCGGCGGCCGAAGTCGGGTTCGACCTCCA
>CALCIC010000039.1 GCA_937907405.1 uncultured Isosphaeraceae bacterium
CTTGGTCTTCTCCGTCCCCACGACGTCGTGCCGATTGTTCTGCACCCATTCCATGCCGTCGTTCTTCACGCGCGTGTCCATGTCGCGCTCGGCGTGGATGAAGATTTGCTCCTTGTCCTTCGCGTCGTTGAACCGCAGCTCGTTGAAGCCTGATCCCCCCTTGGTCGTGTTCGACTTGATGCCGCTGACCTTGTTGTCGTCGACGTGATTGGAGTCGGGCCCTTTGCCGAGGTACGCGGGCATCTGGTCGGCGTTGTACACCGACCCGATGATGATCGGCTGGTCGGGATCTCCTTCCAGATAGTCGACGACCACTTCCTGGCCGATCCGCGGCCAGAACGACGCCCCCCAGCGCTTGCCGGCGATCGGCTGGGAGACGCGGACCCAGCACGAGCTTTTCTCGTCGTTCTTGCCCTCGCGGTCCCAATGGAACTGGACCTTCACCCGGCCGTACTTGTCGGTGTACAGCTCCTCCCCCTTGGGGCCGACGACAACGGCCGTCTGGGTGCCGTGGACCACCGGCTTCGGAGTCAGCCGCTGCGGGCGGAACGGCACCGCCACAGGGATGCAAATAAATGAATTGTCATAGGATTGTTCGCCAAATTCTCCCGATCGGTAGTTGCCCGTCATTCTGGCCGAGTGGTTGATCGAGGACACGACGTACGCGCCGTCGGCGTCGAAGTGCTTTTTGAGCGAGAACCGATGCCCGGCCGTAAGCTGGCGAAGCCGGCTGGTTCCGGCGATCGAGAGCGCGGCGGCCGCTTCTTCCTGCATCCGGAGCTGGGCCGTCCGCTTGTTGTCTTCGAAGATCTTCTGGACGTCGCTCGGCCGATCCTCCCTCCCCGGTCCGACGCCGTCGTACCGTTGGGCGTAGGCGCCCGGCCAGTCGTACAGTTCGAGGCGGTCGGCGTTCCCGAGCTTCAGCTTGTGGCTGACCGTGCCGACCTGGACGTTGTCCTGGATCTGCCTTTCAGCTTCCAGGTGCTTGTGCGGCAGTTCGAAGCTGTGGTCCCAGAGCGTCACCTTCATCGACCGCAGTTCCTGCGATTTCTCCCAGGTGGTGATCCGGTCTTCCGAAACGCTCGAATCGTCGATCGGCTCGTAGACGGCATCGGGGTCGAACGGGACTTCAAGGTGCGCGTCGGGCGAGTCCGCCACGATCATCGTGTGATTCGCGGCGGAGTGCGTGAAGAAATAGAAGATGCCCTCCTCTTCCATCAACCGGCTGGCGAAGTCGAAGTCGGACTCGCGATACTGGACGCAGTAGTCGCGCGGCTCGTATTTGCCCTTAAGCTGATATTGCACGGACAGGCCGGCGAACACCTTCTTCAAGATGTCTGGGACGGCCGTTTGCTGGAAGATGCGGCTCTGGGTCCGACGGGTCAGGAACCAGGCTTCCGGCGCGAGTTCGAGGTGGAACGTCGTGAAGAACGGATCTCGCCCGCCTTGCGCGATGCGATTGCAAACGCCGCTGAAATGCCGGACGCCGCCTCCCGGCGCCTTGACGTCCGCCGTGACCTTCTTGCCCAGGATCTGATCGAAGGGAACCTGCGTCGCGTTCTCGGCGATCATGTCGAGCTCGAAGTGGAAGAGCTGCGAAATCGCTTCCGAGCCGTGGAAACCGACCAGCAAGAGCTTGTCGCCTCCCAGCGGAGTCGTGGCCGTCAAGAACCTATTGGCTTGCTGATAGGCGGCCATAACCAGAGATCCCCCGTACAGCAGGTTCAGTCGGCGCGAAACGTCGATGGGAGTCGTTCCAGGCCGACGACGGGTCCGACGCGAAGTCCCGCCTCCGAGCCGTTGACGCCGAGCCGGATCCAACCGGCCCACACGATGAGTCGGCCGCCGACCACCATGATATCCCGCGCCTGGCCGCCGGCAAATGAATTGCAAAGCCAAAGGTTCTCACCACTCCCACAAGACACTACAATTATTGACGAATGTGTGACGGAGCAAAAGTCGAAAAGCCGAACCCGGCCTCGCCCGCGGCGGTCGGTCCGTCGCATCGAAAGGGAAGCGTTCCGGGCCCTTGGGGGGGACTGAGCCATGCCATCGCCAGACGACGAATTCAAGACGCTCGGCCTGCCCCCCGGCGCCCGCAACAAGTTGCTCCGGGAGATCGAGCGGGAGAAGCAGCTCGCGGCGCAGCAGGCGGCAGGGCAAGCGGCCGGTCCGGGAACCCCCGCCGAGCCTCGCCCTCCCGTCCCGCCGTCCCGTCCCCCTTCAGCTCCGGCGCCGCGCAGGCCGAGCCCGGCCCCTCCGAGCGACCCGTCGCGCGATTCGTACGAAACAATCCCCCCCGTGGGAGGCTTCCCTCGCCGGCATGATCTTCCCGGTCTCGAAGACGTGAAGCAAGAGGGAGGTCTGCAGAACCAACGCCCGCCGTCGCAGCCCTGGGACGCGGGGCTCGCGGCCCATTCGCCCTCGGCCTCTTCCCAGCCCGACCCCTCGCACGTCCACTCGGGATGGACCGTTGCCGGCTCGATCCCCGCCGAGCAACCCACGCCCTGGGACGATGGAGGGTTTCTCGGGTCGCCCCCGCCGGTTGTGAAGCCTCCCGTCGCTCAAGCGGCGCCCCCGTCTCGTCCCATGCCGGCTCCCCATCGGGTCGACCAGAACGAGCCGGCCGCCGGCTGGCCCGCTCCGGACGCCGCTGCGCCGTTCTCGGCCCCGCCCTCGGAAAGCCAGGGCCCGACGTCCACCGTCGGCGCCCGGCCGGTTCCGCCGTCGCCATTGGCCCCGCCCCGGCCGTCGGCGGGTCGTCCCGCCGTCGAGGACGGCGCGAACCGCACCATGGCCTACGACCGAAACCTCCACGGGTCCCAGAGTGCGGTGCTGACGCTGCAATTCTACAATACCAGTCTCCGCCGCTGGTCCGACCTCGGCGCGGCGCGCGGCGAGCGGATCGAGCTCGGCCGATCGGCGTTTCAGGACTGGAATCCGAACCCTGAGGACCTGGCCGAGCGGCACGTCCGGCTGCTGATCTCGGGCGACCGACTCCAGGTCGAGCCGCTGCCGAGCCTCAACGGCGTTTACATCAAGCTGAAACCCAACACCCCCGTCGAACTGGCCCCGCATACGCGGTTTCGGATCGGTCATCACGTGCTTGAGTTCCGCCCTGGAAGCCCCGCCGAACCGCTCGACCCGCTTCGAGCCGAGGATGGAGAGGTCTTCCAGTCTCGGGTGCTCGCTCCACTCGGCTTCATCGACCTGATCGGCCCGGACGGCCGCGTCTACTTGAGCTACCCGCTCACCAAGCCCGACGAGCCGGGCACGCGGATCGGCCGCGGCGGATCGCGGTGCGACCTCGCCTTGACGGGAGACGACTGGGCCAGTTCGGAACACGCCCGACTCTTCTTCGCGTCCGGAAAATGCTGGCTCGAAGACACGAAGAGCACCAACGGCACGTTCATTCAGATCAACGAGACCGTGCTAATCCAACGCGGCACCGCGCTGAAGCCCGACAGCGGCGACGTCGTGGTGATCGGCGGATATCTCATCCGGGTGGTCGAGGAGCGACCCTGATCGGCAGCGTCGCGCCCCCCCTCGACGTCATTCGATCTCGTACCGAAAGCCGCCGTCGTCCCCGACCGAGACGTGCACCTTGGTGATGGTTTGCGCCTGGGCCATCCGGCCGAGGACTTCCTGAGAGATCTCGGGCAGTACCGACCGGGTGAGGATGTGGTCGACGTTGCGGGCGCCGGTCTGGACCTCCTTGCAACGTCCGGAGATGCACTCGATCAGGTCGTCGCTGTAGGTGAACGCCGCGTTGTGGTTCTCGCGCATCCGCTGGGCCACGCGACCGAGTTGGAGCTTGATGATCCGCCGCATGATCTCGTCGGAGATCGGGTAGTACGGGACGACGATCAGGCGGCCGAGGAACGCCTGCTTGAAGATCTGGACCCCGCGCTCCGTCGTGGCCGCCAGCAGGTCCGGCCAGACGGATTCGATCAACGCCTCCGGGGTCGGCAGGCTCGCCGGATCGCGGCAGAGCTGAAGGATCGTGTCGGTGCCGACGTTCGAGGTCAGCAGAATGATCGTGTTCTTGAAGTCGATCTCCCGGCCCTCGCCGTCTTCGAGCGTCCCCTTGTCGAACACCTGGAAGAACAACTCCAGGACGTCGGGATGCGCCTTCTCGACCTCGTCGAGCAGGACGACGCTGTAGGGGCGGCGACGGACGGCCTCGGTGAGCACGCCCCCCTCGCCGTAGCCCACGTATCCCGGCGGCGAGCCCTTGAGCCCCGAGACCGTGTGCGACTCCTGATACTCGGACATATTGATCGTGATCAGATTCCGCTCGCCGCCGTAGAGCGAATCGGCCAGGGCCAGCGCGGTCTCGGTCTTGCCGACGCCGCTCGAACCTACCAGGAGGAAGACCCCGATCGGCCGTCGCGGATCGGTGAGGTTGGCGCGCGCCGTCCGGACGCGCTGGGCGATCGCCTCAAGGGCGTGCGATTGGCCGATGACCCGCTGCTCCAGCTTCTCACGGAGGTTGAGCACGGTCTGGATCTCGTTCGCGAGCATCTTGCCGACCGGGATGCCGGTCCAACCGGCGACGACCTCGGCGATCGTCTGCGCGTCGACGAAGACTTGCATCAACGGCTCCTCTCCCTGCAGCGTCCGCAACTCGGCCGTCTTGCCGCTGAGATCCGCCTGGATCGCGGCCAGCTCGGCAGACGGCTGGTAGATCGAGCCGTCGTCCCGCCCCTCGCCGGTGAACTGCAATCGCTCGTCGCCGTACCTCGTCTCGATCTTCCCTGTGAGCTCGCGGATCTCCGCGACCCGCTTCTTCTCGTCTTCCCATCGCGTCTCGAACTCGGCGAGGCGGGTTTTCGTCCGCTCCAGCTCGGCCTTGCGTTCGTCGATCTGTTCGTCGTTGCGGGCTCCCGTGGCTCGCTCTCGGTCCAGGATGCTGAGCTCCACTTCGAGGTGGTCGATATTGCGTCGGCAATCCTCGATGACCGGCGGAACGGCGTTCTGGCCGATCGCGACCCGGGCGCAGGCCGTGTCGAGCAGGCTCACGGACTTGTCCGGCAACTGCCGAGCCGGGATGTAGCGGTGAGACAGTTTGACCGAGCTTTCGACGGCCTCCTCAAGGATGCGGACGCCGTGGTGCTTCTCGAGGATCGAGGTCAGTCCGCGCATCATCCGGACGGCGACTTCGTCGCTGGGCTCCTCGACCTTGACGACCTGGAACCGCCGGGCGAGCGCCGCGTCCTTCTCGAAGTACTTTTTGTATTCCGCCCAGGTGGTGGCGGCGATCGTCCGCAGCTCGCCGCGGGCCAGGGCCGGCTTGAGCAGGTTGGCGGCGTCCCCCTGGCCGGCGGCCCCCCCCGCGCCGATCATCGTGTGAGCCTCGTCGATGAACAGGATGAGCGGCGAGGGCGAAGCCTTGACCTCGCT
>CALCIC010000040.1 GCA_937907405.1 uncultured Isosphaeraceae bacterium
TCGGCGGGGGTGATCCGATCGGCGATCGTCGCGCGGTCGGCGTCTCGGCTCGACGCCGATCGACCCAGCAGCCGCAGAGCGGCGATCCGGTCGGCGGGCCGAGCCTGGGGATCGGCGGCCAGCGCGCGGGCCGCGACGATCGACGGCCGGACGGCCGGGTCGTCGGCCAGGGCGCCGTCGCGCGAGGCGTCGAGCAATTCGGCGATCGCTCCCATCCGCCAGCTTCGGGGCTCGCCGGCGACCACCCTCAAGGCCGAGGCGACCGCCTTGGGATCGCCCGAGCCGGCGATCGTCGCGATCAGAGGCTCGACCAGCGTGGTCGGCGGGCCGTCGGGACCGGCCGAGGCGACGATCCGCTCCAGGACCGTCTGGGCGTGCGGGACGGCCGAACTCAGCACCGCCGCGCGAACCCATCGATCGCCGGCGTCCCGCGCGGCGATCGCGGCGAGCGCCCGGCCCGCCTCCGGCGAGGGCCATTCGCCCAGGCTGAGCGCGACCTCGAGCCGAACGGTGATCTCAGGGTCTTCGGCCAGGGCCAGGACCGCGCGGCCCAACTCGGCGCTCTTCGCCAGCCGGGGGGCGGCCAGCCGCGCGGCCTGACGGCGGACGCCGGGATGGGCGTCGGCGAGGGCCCTGGCGATCGTGGCGTCGTCGAGATCGCCCAGGCCGTCGAGCGCGCCCAGCGCCTGCGCCCGACATTCCGGCAGCGCGCTCTTGCGGACCAGGCGGGCGAGCGTCGAGGCGGCGGCGTGGTCGCCGCGGTGGACCAGCACGCGCTGGACGTTGTCGCGGAGCGTGCCGTTGGGGCTCTCGATCGCCTCGGCCAGTTTCGGAGTCGTCAGCGCGTCCAGGTTGGGGACCGAGCGAAGCGGCCGATCCTCCGGGACGATTCGGTAGATCCGACCCATGCCGGCGCCCGCCCGGACGTCGATGGTCGCCAGCCGCTCGGGGCTGATCCAGCGAGGATGCTCGACGACGAATCGATACATGTCGACGACCCAGAGCGCTCCGTCGGGGCCGGTGCAGACCTGGACGGGGCGATGCCAGGAGTCGGTCGAGGCGAGGAACTCCGAGTTCCGCTCGTCGTCGGCCCGACCTCCGGCGAAACTGGCGCCGTCGGCCTTCATGACGTTCCGCCGCACCACGTTGTGGACCGGCTCGCAGGTGAAGGCGTCGCCGGCGTATTCCGAGCCGAGAAGCGAATCGCGGTAGATCCCCAGGCCGCAACCGCTGGTGACGCGGTTGGCGTGCTCGGGCTCGTTGAAACGCGTCAGCGTCCGGCTTATGGGGAACAATTTGCCGGGGTCGGCGTCGAGGTGGTGGAAGCTCAACTGCGCCGGCGCGGCGACCCGGAGGTTGCGGCTCAGGTCGTGGTCGGGGAGCGGATAGTGGCGGACGAGCGTGCCGTTGGTGCAGCCGAACTGGTTCCCCCAGTCGTCATGGACCCGGCCCTGCTGGCTCAGGCCCGAAGCCGGCTCGAAAACGCCGGAGTCGGGCTTGAGCCGGAAGTCCCGGCCGCCGATGTCGACCACGCGGCCGTCGGCCTGACCGCGGATCTTGCCGCCGATCAGGCCGTTCGCCCCGTACACCCAGTTGTCGATCCCGTAGCTCAGGCCGTTCACCCGCGCCTGGTAGTTCTCGGTCGCGAACCCCTTGTAGAGCGTGCGGCGGACGTCGGCCTTGCCGTCGCCGTCGACGTCCTCGGCGTAGATGATCTCAGGCGCTGCGCAGATCAAGACCCCCTTGCGCCAGCACATGACGCCGGTCGGGAACGGCAGGTCTTCAAGGAACGTGACCGCCGAATCGTAGCGGCCGTCGTGGTCGCGGTCTTCCAGCACCTTGATCCGGCCGCCAGGCTTGTACCGCCCGTCCATGCCGGCCGGGTAGTCGCGCATCTCGCAGACCCAGAGCCGGCCGTCGGCGCCGAAGTCGATCGCGACGGGGGTCTCGATCAGCGGCTCCGACGCCACCAGCTCCACCTTCAATCCCGGCTTGACGCGGAACGACTGACGCGACTCCTCGGGCGAACGAGCCCGAGGATGGTCGGCGTCGGGCTCGGCCGCGGCGGCCTTGTCCTTCTCTTTGGCCTTGTCCTTGTCCTTGTCCTTGATCGCGAACCCCGGCCCGGCGGCCCGGTGGACGGCGTCGAGGATGATCTGCTCGACGCCCGGCTTCAACCGCGTCGGGTGGCCGTAGTAGACCATCGCGCCCCCCCCTTCGTAGCCCCCCTCGCGGAGGATGCGCTCGGAGGGGACGTAACAGGGGACGTCGTTGGAGTAGGCGTTGACCCAGATGCGGTCGGGGTCGAACTCCTTCTTGAGCCGAAGCACGTAGTCGACGACCACCTCGCCGGGGAGGAAGACCATCAGCAGGTCGTCGCCGAACGCCCAGGTCTGAACCGAGTACGGCAATTCCTCGGGAAGCTTCTCGCCGCGGTCGAGCTTGGCGAGTTGGAGCGACGCGTTGTAGCCCGGAGGGCCCCCCTTCTTCACGAGTTCCTCGAACTGCGCGCGGGTCGGCTGCGTGTCGAACGGCAGGCCGAACCGCTCGAAGGCGACCTTGGGGGGGCTCGAAATCGGGGTCCACGATCCGCGCATCAGGCGGGCGACCTCGTCGGCGATCTCTCGGCCGTACTGCTGGGCGTGCTCGGGCTTGCCGCGAGGCTTGGGGTTCGAGTCGGCGCCGCAGCCGACCGCGGTCAGCGCGATGCAGCCGGGGAGGTCGGCCTCGATCGCCGCCTGCGCCGCGCCCGCCCAGTCGCCGTCGACCAGGTTCACGGCGGGATCGATGCAGGTGCAATGGCAGGCGTAGTTCGTCAACACCGCGCGAACCTTGCCGTCGGGGCCCGTCGCCTTCAGGACCGAAAGCGTGTGGTCGACCGGGCCGCCGGGCGTCCGCCGGTTGGCCGAGAACCCCGCGCTCCCCTTCGCCCACGACAGCGTCGCCGGCTTGCGGGCGGCCAGGGCCTCAAGGCAGACGCGCTCCAGCTTGTCGATAAAAACGCGCGTGTAAGCGTCGATGCGGGCCTGCTCCTCGGCGATGATCGGCTTGCCGAAGATGTTGGGGATGACCCCCGTGAGCACCGGCGCGGTGTGGGAGTGCGACGCGTTGACGGCGAACCGCGAGCGGGGCAGGCCGGTCTTCTTTTCGAGTCGGGCGGCGACCTCGTCGGCGATCGCCGTGGAGATCCCCACGTTGTCGATCGTGGCGAAGACCACCGGCCTCTGCTCGTCCGAGCCGATCGCCAACGCCTTGGCGTGGATCTTGTGCGCGACCCCCTGCGACTCGGCGTTCCGAGCGAGGTAGCCGTTGAGCCGGATCGGCCCGTCGGGGGAGACGTCGACGCTGGCGGCGCCGATCGGCAGCTCCTGGCCGTCGGCGCGCGGGCCGAAGGCGGCGAGGACGGCGAGGCTCAGTGCCGTCGCAAGGCGAATAGTCATGATCGGGACGTCCCTCGTCAAATGATGGTCGGTTCTTGGAGAGGCCGCGAATTCGATCGGGGCGCGGAACGCCCCGGCCCACGGAATGGGTTCTGGGCGATCGAACGCGTTTTGCTTTTGCGTTGCATGCGGGGCGAGGAGAATCCCCTTCTCCCCCCGGGAGAAGGTGCCCCGAAGGGGCGGATGAGGGTCGTCGGAATCGCCAGGGATTTCGGATGAAAAATCGCGGAGCCGTCAGGAATCTCGAAGCGCCACGACCTTCATCCGGCCGTTCCGGCCACCTTTGTATTGCATGCGGGACGAGGCCGAATTCCCTTCTCCCGCAAGGGGAGAAGGACGATCGGTATGGTTCCTTGAAGGCGGATTGGGGTTCCGCGAAGCGGCCCCGGCGCGCCGGGCATAGCTCGGATCAATCCTCGCATCCGGCCCACCGTCGGCGCGGCGCAACCCCATCAGGCTTCACTTCTTGCCCTTGGCGTCGGGCTCTGCCGCCTTGACCTTCACGTCGATGTCCTGGATTTGCGTGCTCTCCGTCGTGATCTCGCGATCGGTGGAGAAATCGACCCCCCCCGTCCCCTGCGCCTTCTTGGATCCTGGGTCCACGCCCGAGGACAGGGCCGCCATGTAAGGGTCGTCTTTGAAGGCTGGATTGACATTCGCGGTGGGGATCGTCGGGGCCTTCGTCACGGTGACATGGTATTTGCCCGGGACGGCGCCGAACCGGCCTCCGGTCAAAAGCCTGTACTTCCCTTCGGGCCCCGTGACGTCCTCGGCGGCCAGCGCGACACTGTTTCCTCCGTCGGGCAGGAACGTGACGGCCGCGTCCGCAAGCGGCTTGCCGTCCTGCATCACGGTCCCCGTCACGGAAACCAACGACGGGCCGCCTTCGCCGCATCCCGCAAAAACGAGGGGCCCGGCGAGGCAGAGGCTCATGGTTGCTAGAACACGTCTCATTTCCATCATGATGCTGGTCCTGCCTAGATCGATGCTCATGGGCTGGCCGTCCACCCCCCCGAGGTGAAGGTCGCGCCTCATGCAATTGGCTGATGTTGGGTTCGCGGGGCGGCGAGGAAGCCGCCTCCTCGTGGGAGGTCGGCGACGTCCACTTGATGACTCGATCTCCTCCAAGCAGTCGAGGGCTCGCCGCCGAGCCCTCGACTGACGTTGCGGCCGGTGGGATTCAGTCGATGCGCCGATCAGTAACTGTCGGAGCTGATGACCTCGCCGTTGCCCATCGTGTTGAGCGCGAACCAGGTGCTGGGGCTGATCGTGTTCTTGATGAAACGGACGCTGCCGTCGGCGAACGCCGTGTTGATTCCGCCCGAATGATGGCTGCTGATCGACCAGGCGTAGCCCAACCGCCTGGGGTTGGGGTTCATCTGAGTAATCATCGCCGCGCCGTTGGGCATGGTTGACGGCCAGTTGGAGCTGTACGCATAGGGCGCCGTGTCCAGCGGATTGTTGTCGTAGACGAGGGCGTGGGTCGAGGTCCAGAGCCCTTGCCCCCAGTAGCAGCCGTACGAGGAGGAGGTCTTCTGAGTGTTCGACTCCAGGACGAGCGTGGTGTTGCTGGTGCCGTCGGAGATGGTTGCGATCGTGCTGCCTCGATCCGCCCCCGCGAACACGCCGCCGGCGGGCGGGCGACTCGGCAGACCTCTCGCCGCCAGGGCCGCCGGGGTGAAGCCCTCATAGTAGGGGCCGCCCGAAACGGGATAGTTGCAACGTTGGGGCATGTAGCCGGTGTAGGGGCCGATGGCCGTGGACTTGACGTTGAGCGGACCGATGTCCGTATCGCTGGGGCACATGTAGCTGGAGATCACCGCCGTCGTCACCGAGGTGTTGGCCATGAACGACGTCGCGCCGCCGATCGGGTTCGAGTTCGGCGCGACGTTGGTCGCCGGGCAGGACGGGAGCATGAAGTTGTAGGCGTTGGCCATCGCCGTCTGCTCGAAGTAGGACAAGATCAGCACGTGCACCGTCGTATTCAGCACATACCCCTTGGCTCCGGGGTCGTTCGGATAGGCGAAATTCGAGGCCGAGTAGATCTTCGCCGGCGGGAACGAGCCGTTGGACGACTCGTAGTTGTGCATGGCCAGCCCGATCTGCTTCAGATTGTTGACGCACTGGGCGCGGCGGGCGGCCTCGCGGGCCGCCTGCACGGCCGGCAGGAGCAAAGCAATCAAGACGGCAATGATGGCGATGACCACCAGGAGCTCAATCAGCGTGAAACCGGAGCGTCTGCGTAACATGGCGACTCCTCTAATAACCAGGCATATCCAGAGAGGAAATAGGAGACACTGGAACGGCCGACGTGGTCGAGAATGTAAGAGAGCGGCGACGTCCCACGAATGGGGAGGCGCACGTCGGGTTCCATGTAAGAGTACATCGCGCGGCGTGTGACACAACTTTTTGGTTTGATGTGCCGCTGGAGAAGAATCCGTGAGGGCGTGCACCAGTTCCAGGTCCGAATCGACGCGCCCGACGCGCAGATTGTGATACTCCGCCGCGCTCGTCTGGATCACACACGGAACGCGGCGACGCCCGACCCCGATCGTCAGCCCGACGCGCAAGCGAGGGTTCATCCATTGTCAGCCCGACGCGCAGGTTTTGATGTTGCGCCGTTTGCGTTGAGATCACATCAGAAGCGAGGGCCGGATTCCCTTCTCCCCCCGGGAGAAGGTGGCCGGGACGGCCGGATGAGGGTCGTGGGAATTCGAGGTTGATCTCGCGAGAATCCGAATCCGTGATGAATCCGTCGACCCTCATCCGCCCTTCGGGCACCTTCTCCCGGGGGGGAGAAGGGATTCGCGCCTCATCCAGCGCAACATCAAAACTCGCGCGTCGGGCTGACAATTCGCGGTGCTCGTCACAGCGCCCGCCTATCGAACCCTCGCTCGCGCGTCGGGCTGACAATTCGAATCCGGTCGCGACGACGCCGTTCCCTCGCTGGCGCGTCGGGCTGGGAATCCATGATCGGCGTCAGGATCGATCCGGCTCAGGATCTGGGCGATTCGCCGAGGACTTCCTTGAGGCGCCGAAGGACTCGCGACTTGGCCTGGCGGACGGCGGCGGGGGTGACGCCGAGGTCGTCGGCGATGACGGCCGGCGGCTGGCCCTCGACGGTCGCCCGCCAGAACGCCTGCCAGGTGCGGTCGCCGAACTCGATGCGGACGAGCCTCAGGGCGCTCTGATACAGGCCGCCGACGAGCTTCGCTTCTTCTTCGTCGATCGGCTCGGCCGGCGCGGGATCAGCCATGAACTGGGTCCGCTCGTGGAACGCGGCCCCGCCGACCGCCGGAACGCCGCCGCGGCGCATCAAGGTGAGCACCTTGTGCCGGGCCACGCCATGCAGCCAACCTCGAAACGAGTCGTTCTCGCCCTCGCGTCGAAATCGATGCAGGCCCACGATCACGGCCTTGAAGACCTCCTGGGCCACGTCGTCGACGTCCTCGTTGCGCACGCCCCAGCGGCGGCACCAGTAGTGCAGCAGGGGCGTGTACAGGCCGACCAACCGCCGCCAGGCTTCGCCGTCGCGGGCCTTGACGCGTTCAAGCAAGGTCAGGGACGTTTCGGCCGAGTCGACGCTCGCGGGTCGAGATCGCGACTGGGACGAATATACTCCATGCATGTCGAACGTCCCTCGCTCTCGGAAGGGTCGTCTGGCCCCCGCGCCCGCCGGTCGGCGCGCGCGATCGACCGAAGAAAACCACTACTCAGTCACGCAACATCGAGTTATACCTGATGAGAGAGGTTCGGAGTCGGCGCGACTGTATTAGTAGAAAGCGACAGTCACACGCCTGACGGCTCATCGTACCGAAAGCTTCGGGGGTTCGGCAAGTGCGTATCGATGCATGTCCCTCCGACGAAACGCTCACGGCCTTCTTGCTGGGCGATCTTCCCGAGCCCGAGCTCGACGCCCTCCGCGAGCACCAGGAGCGTTGCGAGTTCTGCGAGGCGCGCGCGCGGCTGCTCGACGACCGGACCGATTTCGTGATCGACGAACTTCGACGCGCCGCATCACTCGAATCGGGAGGATCGGCGTCGGCGAGCGGCCCCCCCGTGTTGCCCGACTACGAGGTCGACGAGGTCCCCCTGGGGGGGGGAAGCACCGGGGTGGTGTACAGGGCGCGTCATCGCAAGCTGGGCCGGGTGGTGGCGCTGAAGATGATCGCCGAGCGGTTCGAGGAGGTCGCGAAGCTGCTCCAGATCGAGGCCAAGGCCGTCGCCCAGCTTCAGCACCCGAACATCGTCCAGATCTTCGAGATCGGCCGGCACGGCAACCATCCGTTTCTGGCGCTCGAGCTGGTGGAAGGGGGCTCGCTGGCCAAGAAGATCGCGGGCCAGCCGCAGCCTCCGCGAACGGCCGCCGAGATGGTCCGGACGCTGGCCCTGGCGATCGATTACGCCCACCGCCAGGGGATCGTCCACTGCGACCTCAAGCCGTCCAACATCCTCGTGACCGATGCGGGGGTCCCCAAGATCACCGACTTCGGCATCGCCAAATGGATCGAGTCGGACGAATACTGGGGCGAGGGCGCCGAGAACCGGGGCACGCCGCGGTACATGGCGCCGGAGCAGGCCGGGGGCTCGGCGGGCGGAATCGGGCCGGCCACGGACGTCTTCAGCCTGGGCGTCATCCTCTATGAGATGCTTGCGGGCCGCGTCCCCCATAGCGGGCCCAACGCCGTCGAGACCCTGAAGCTCGTCCGCGAGCAAGAGCCCGAGCCTCCCAGCCGATGGCGGCCGGGCGTCCCGCGCGACCTCGACCTGATCACGTTGAAATGCCTGCAAAAAGACCCGTCGAGGCGGTACGGCGACGCGCGGGCGCTGGCCGACGATCTGGGCCGGTTCCTCGATGGAGAACCGATTCAGGGCCGCGCCGTCGGCTCGATCGAGCGAGCCTGGCGGCGCGTGAAGCGCCGCCCCGCGGCGGCCGTCGCGTCGTTGCTCGTCGGCCTGGCGCTCGTGGCCCTGGGCGTCGAGCTGTTCCCCCGCAAGCCGCCCCCCCCGCCGCCGCCGGCCGTCGATCGGAAGCCCAGGTCGATGGATCCCACGATCGTCCTGCCGATCGTTCAGGGCGACGGCACGATCCGCCTGGGCGCGGCCGCCGCCTCGGTGATGGGGAAGACGCTGGTGTTCGAGCCCGCGTTCGGCAATCTCGGCTACTGGAAGAGCGTCGACGACCGCGCCTCGTGGTTGTTCCTGGTCGAGCACAAGACGACCTTCCGCCTCCTCCTCGACTACGCCAACCGATACGGCGACGCGCATAATCGGTACGAGGTCCGCGTCGGCGACGTGGTCTTCGTCGGCGACGCGCTGGATACGGGCGGCTTCGCGACCTACCAGCAATTCTTCGTCGGCGAAACGACCCTGGAGGCGGGGGTGCACCGGCTTGAGATCCTCGGTCGGCCCCCGTTGAAGGCGTCGCTGTTCGACCTCCGCGCCATCGTGCTCATCCCCGACTCAGTGAGCGGCGGCGGAAACGACGGATCGACCCTTGAAAGCGCCGGTCGCGGCGTCGGCGTAGCGCCCCCTGGGGAACCGAGACAGCCATAGCCAGTACCCGGCGCTGATGAGCAGGAGCCCGATGCTGATGGTCTGCGAGATGGTCAGGCCCATGAAGAAGATCGGCTCGTCGTTGCGGAGGAACTCGATGAGAAACCGCGTGATCGGGTAGGTCAGCAGCAGGACGCCGAACACCTCGCCGTCGCGGCGGCGGAGCGGGAAATAAGCGGTGAGCAGGATCAAGAGGACGAAGGCGTCGAGCGCCGAGTAGATCTGCGTCGGGTGCAGGGGGAGCGAGTGGAGCGCGTCGGCCGGGATCATGCCGAGCCGGGTTTCGTTCTCCCAGGCGGGCGAGTTTCGGGGGAACGAGACCGCCCACGGAAGGCGGCAAACGTCGCCGTAGCAGCAGCCGTTGAGGAAACAGCCGAGTCGGCCGAACAACGTGCCGACGGCGATCGACGGAGTGAGCGCGTCCATGAACGGGCGCACCGGCAGACTCCACCGGCGGCAGTAGATCAAGAAGGCCAGGAAGCCGCCGAAGATGCCGCCGTAAAAGACCAGCCCCCCCTTCCAGTACTGGAAGATCTCAAGCGGACTGTCGATGCCCCGCCCCCAGTACTGGTAGCAGTAGAACAGCCGACCGCCGATCAGGCCGCCGGCGAAGAGCCAGAAGGCCATGTCGAGGACGGCCTCGGGGTCGAGCTTCTCGCGACGGGCCCGCCAGCAGGCCAGCCAGGTCGAGGCGACGAAGGCCAGGACCAGCATGCCGCCGTAGCCGAACACCTTGACGCCGCCGAAGACGGGGATCGTGAACAAGACCTGTCTCATGCCAGCATCGTCCTTAATTAAGGTCGGCCGATCCTTCGAGGCGGCTCGCGGCTGCTTCGGGGTTATTCGGTTCCGGCCCAGGGGTCGGGGCCGGAGTGGACCGGGGCTTCGGCCGCGCGGCCGACCGGCGGATAATCGATCCGCTCGACGATCCGGTTCTTGGAATCGAGCGCGACGACGCGCGGCCGGTGGTCGTCGACCTCGGCCGCGTCGATCTGCGCGAACGCCATGACGATGATCCGGTCCCCCACCGCGCCCAGCCTGGCCATCGCGCCGTTGAGTTCGATCGCGCCGGAGCCGCGGGGGCCGGGAAGCGTGTAGGTCTCGGCCTGCAGGCCGGTCGCGACGTTGCTGACGAGGATCGACTCGTACGGCAAGAGCCCCACGGCTTCCATCAGATCGGGGTCGATCGTCAGGCTGCCGTGGTAGTAGAGATCGCTCCGGGTGATCGTCGCCAGGTGAAGTTTGCTCTTGAGCACCTTGAGCTGCATGCGTGGTCGCCTTACTCCGTCAGCCGGGCGTTGTCGATGAGTCGGGTCGTCCCGAACCGGGCGGCCAGAAGTGCGACGACGGCCCGTCCCGGCGCGACTTCGCCGAGTTCTTCAAGGGTTTCCGCGTCGGCCACCGCGGCGTATTCAAGCCGCGCCGTCTTCTCGGATTCTATCGTCGATCGCAAGATCTGTCGAATCCGATCCGCGTCGCGCTCGCCGTCGCCGACGAGCCTTCGGGCGGCTTCCAGCGCTCGAAAAAGGACCGTCGCGGCGCGCCGCTGGTCGGGGTCGAGGTAGCGGTTGCGGCTGCTCATCGCCAGGCCGTCGGCTTCGCGGACCGTGGGGGCGGTCTCGATCTCGACGCCGAGGTGCAGGTCTTCCACCATCCTTCGGATCAAAAGCTGTTGCTGGTAATCCTTCCGGCCGAAGACGGCTAGGTCGGGACGGACGATGTTCAGGAGGGACAAAACGACCGTGGCCACGCCCCGGAAGTGGGTGGGCCGGACGACGCCCTCCAGGACCCGCGACAGGACGGGGACCTCGACGAAGGTCGACGCCGATTCTCCGCGCGGATAGACCTCGGCCCGGCTCGGCGTGAACACGAGGTCGACGCCCGCCTCGCGGCACTTATCCAGATCGTCCTCCAGGGCGCGCGGGTAGCGGTCGAAGTCTTCCGACGGGCCGAACTGGGTCGGGTTGACGAAGATCGAGGCCACGGTGAAGCCCGACCGATCACGGCAATGCTCCATCAATCGGACGTGGCCCTCGTGAAGCGCCCCCATCGTGGGGACGAAGCCGATCACGCGGCCCTCGGCCCGGGCGGCGGCGACCGCGGCGCGGACGGCCGGTATGGAGGTCGCGGTTTCAAGCACCTGGCTCGCTCCTCGGCCCTCCGGCCCGATGTGGACACCTGGGATTGTTAAGACAGCCGTCGGGTATCTGGAGATCGGCGAGGATCTCGCCTCCCAGGATGGTCTTCGAGACGATCCGGGGCACGTCCTCGACCTTGACGCCGCCGTACCACACCCCCAGCGGATAGATCACCACGACCGGCCCGTGCTCGCACTGGTCGAGGCATCCCGCGTGATTGGCCCGGGCCAACGGGCCGAGGCCGACCTTCTTGAGTTCGACCTTGAAGGCGTCCTTGAGCGTCTGCGTCCCTTCGGAGTCGCAGCATCCCCGCTTGTGGCCCGGCTCGCGGACGTTGCCGCAGACGAAGACGTGATGGGTGAAGACGGACATGGCTTCTTCGGTTCCCGGTGCGCCGAGGGTCGAAAGTGGGAGGCTCGGTCTTTCGCCGGGCCGAGCCGACCGCCAAAATAGCAGGATGCGCG
>CALCIC010000041.1 GCA_937907405.1 uncultured Isosphaeraceae bacterium
TGTTCGCCGCGCACGACGCCGACGACGCTGGCGACAAGGCCGCCGCGAAATGGCCGTCCCGAGCGATCCGGGTTCGGCCCCCCGAAGGATGCAAGGATTGGACCGAGGTTCATGCGAGCGGACGCCACCGAATCCGCTACCTCTGGGGAAAGCACCTGCCCATGTCGACGGCCTGGGAGGAATTGAGCCGTCAGACGTGGGGGCGGGCCGACGCGCTCGACCTGAACGACCCCGCCTACGCGACCGCCGAACGTGCGGCGATCCAGAGCGAAGGATTGAATCTCACTCAAGAGGGAACCGAATGGTGACTCAGACATTGACGACGTGCGATCGTTGCGGAGCGGACGCGACGGCCCGTGGAACACTACGGATCGGCGAGCAATCCGCCTTGCCGTACCCGATGGACCTCTGCCCCGCGTGCGCGAGGCGGTTCCTGCGCTGGATTTCGGACGGCCCCGCCGAAGGGGAACGCGATGAGGATCGATCCACGCATTGAGCGTATGGCGACGTGGCGATAGTCTGTGAAACGGGGCGCGACCGCTCGCAACGGCCCGCCCCCCTTGATTCAATCCCCTGGAAAGAGAGGATGAACCCGATGGCCAGTCTACGAAAACGCGGGCGCGTGTGGTACTACAGGTTCGTTGACGAGAACGGCGCCCAGAAGAACATCAAGGGCTGTTCCGACCGTCGCGAGACGGAACGGATGGCGGTCGTCGCCGAGACCGAAGCCGCCAAGATTCGGGCGGGTCTGGCCGATCGAGGCGAGCTTGCCAGACGCGAGCATGCGGGCCGCCCGATCGCTGAGCACATCGAGGCGTGGGGGGCCGCTCTTGAGGCGAAGGGATCGACGCCGAAACACGTCGCTCTTTCCGTGGGGCGCGTCCGTCGGCTCGTGGCCGTGGTCCGGGGCGCGTCGATGACGGAAGTCAACCCGCCACGGAACGCCACGAGATCCGACCTGGCGCGTTTCGAGTCCGTCCTGTGCGACTGGCTGAAACCAGCCCGGCTCGCCGATTTGACCGCCGACAAGGTTCAAGCCGCGCTCCGATCCCTCATCACGCAAGGGGTGGGACTGGCGACCGTCAACCACTACAAGCGCGCGGTCGGGTCGTTCTCCCGATGGTGCTGGAAGTCCGGCCGGCTGGCGGCCGATCCCCTCATCGGATTGACGACCTACAACGCGGCAGAAGACGTTCGCCACGATCGGCGAGCCATCGGCCTCGATGAGCTTCGGCGACTCGTGGAAGCCGCCAGCGAGGGGCCAAGCCGCATGGGCGTTCCCGGCCCCGTCCGCGCCTTGGTCTACAGGCTGGCCGTGGCGACCGGCCTACGGTACAGCGAGATCCAAAGCATCGCCCCCGGTTCGTTCGACTGGCGTTCCGAACCGCCTACCGTGACCGTGGAAGCCGGCTACACGAAGAACGGCGACGTGGCCACGCTTCCCTTGCCTGGCGACCTGGTGAACGACCTACGGCCCTACGTCGCGCCCCTGCCCTTTGGAGAGCCCGTGTTCGATCTGCCCCCCGGCAAGGGGGCGAAGCTGCTTCGGTTCGACCTGAAAGCCGCCGGCGTTCCCTATCGGGACGCATCCGGCCGGTACTTCGATTTCCACTGCCTTCGGGGGATGCTCGCCACGCTGGCCGATGCATCCGGGGCGAGCCCCCGCGTGGTTCAGAAACTCATGCGGCATTCGACCCTGGAACTGACCGGGAAGTACACCAGACCCCGCGTGGTGGACCTGAACGCCGCCGCTCTGGCCGTCCCCTCGCTGAAGCCGCATTCCGACCGCCCGAACGCTTCCACGCTGGCCGCAACGGGGACCGACCGCGCATGCAATCCGACCCTCGCTGGAAGTGATGCCTGCACAGTTGAACAACCCATAAGCAACCGCCGTGGCCTTCATTTGGCCTACACGGGGGACGTTTCGGGGCGGGATCTGTCGCATTCTGACGTGACGACGGATTCGGATGCTCAACCGAGCATCAACGAAAAACCCCGTGGAAGACGGGGTTTGTCGCATCCCGACGGTTCGGGACGGGGAAAAAGAGAAGCGCGCCCGGTAGGATTCGAACCTACAACCTTCGGATTCGAAGTCCGCGACTCTATCCGTTGAGCTACGGGCGCATATTGACGAAGCCGCAACAAGTATAACACGCCGAAGCCCGTTCGCAAGACAAGCGAGACGAGATGATATGAAGAAGTCGGAGGAATCTCGACCACGAATCGGGCCTGGTTGGATATAATTGGTGATTCCTCCCCGCCGGGCCGCCGGCCGCCGTGATTTCCAACGATCGCGCGGGTTGAATTGATCAAGCCGCGGTTGTTCGTCTTGTCGAGAACCCACACGTTCCCATGACCTCAGAACGCCCGACCGAAGATGGCCAAGTCCGAGGGACGATCTCGTTCGTCAGCCTCGGCTGTTCCAAGAACCTCGTCGACTCCGAGCGGATGCTCGGGCTCTTGGCCCAGGACGGCTATGCGCTGGTGGCCGAAGGGCAACCGTCCGACCTGGTGATCGTCAACACATGCGGGTTCATCGACGCCGCTCGAAAAGAATCGTGCGGAGTCATCGAGGAGATGCTGGACCGCAAGCGCGACGGCCGCGTCAAGGGCGTGATCGTCGCCGGCTGTCTGGCCGAGCGCCAGAAGGACCAGTTGCTTGAGGAGTTTCCCGACGTCGACCAGGTGGTCGGCGTGTTCGGCCGCGAGCAGATCGTCCAGGTGTCCAACCGCATCCTCGGCGGCCTCCACGAGCAGCGGACCCTGTTCCGCCCCGCGCCGGTCGACGCCCAGGACGACCGCGCCCGGCTTCGGATCACCCCCCGGCACCTGGCTTATCTCAAGGTCTCGGAAGGCTGCGACCGCAACTGCACGTTCTGCGCGATCCCCTATATGCGGGGGAAGCACGTCACGAAGCCGATCGAGCGGGTCGTCGAGGAGGCTCGCGAGCTGGCCCGCGACGGCGTGCGCGAGCTGATCCTGGTCGCCCAGGACATGACGTATTACGGCGTCGACCTGTATGGCCGGCCGCGGCTCGCCGAGTTGCTCCGCGAACTCGACCAGATCGAGGAACTGGACTGGATCCGCATCCTCTACAATTATCCAAACTATTTCACCGAAGAGCTTTACGAGGTGCTCGGGAGTTCCAGGCGGATCGTCCCGTATCTCGACATGCCGTTGCAGCACATCAACGATCGGATGCTCAAGGTGATGAACCGTCGGCACACCCGGGCCGAGACCGAGGCGATCATCGACCGACTGCGGGCGACGATCCCGGGGCTCGTGCTGCGGACGACGTTCATCGTCGGCTTTCCGGGCGAGACCGACGCCGAGTTCGAGGAGATGGCCGACTTCGTGGCTGCGACTCGGTTCGAGCGGTTGGGCGTCTTCACCTACTCGTTCGAGCCCGATACGCCGGCCGCCAGGTTGACCGACCAGCTTCCCGACGAGTTGAAGGAGGCGCGTCGTGAGCGGATCATGACGATTCAGCAACCGATCGCCGAGGCGTTCAACCGCGGCCTGGTGGGTCGGACGCTGGACGTCCTGATCGACGGCCGAGCGCCGGGGCAAGACGACGTCTGGATCGGTCGGACGTTCGCCGACGCGCCCGACGTGGACGGCGTCACGCTGATCCGCGACTCCGGCCTCCAGGTCGGCGACGTCGTCCCCTGCGAGATCCTTGAAACCCAGGGTTACGACCTCGTCGCGCGCTCGCTGGCCCTGCCCGCCAGGCGAAAGCGCGCACGCCCACGGGGCCGGAAGCGGCCGGCCTCGTCGCTGACGATCCTGGACGGGATGTGATGAATCCAGAAGCCCGGGCCTCGGCGGGCCGGACCTCGCACCGACGTTCCTCATTGATCCAGATCCAGACTCGGGTGGACCATGAATCGCGTTGAGAACTCCACGGTCTTGGACGCTCCTCCCCGGTCGCCCGGTCGGTTCTGGAACGTTCCCAACACGCTGACGGTCGGCCGCCTGGTCATGGCCTTCTTCGTCTTCTTGATGATCTCGATCGGGTGGTATGAATGGGCGCTCGGGCTGTTCGTGATCGCCGCCTTGTCGGACGCCCTCGACGGCTATTTCGCGAGGCTGCTCAACCAGGACACCCCGCTCGGCCGCCAGCTCGACCCCCTGATCGACAAGGTGATCGTATCGGGGGCGTACATCTACCTGGCGGCGATCCCAGGCACGGGCGTTTACCCGTGGATGGTGACGGCGATCATCGTCCGAGAGCTGTTGATCCAGGGGCTGCGGAGCCTGCTGGAAGGACAGGGGCAGGCATTCGGGGCCAAGATGGCGGGCAAGCTGAAGACTCTGTTTCAATGCCTGTCGATCTCGGCCGTGCTCCTCTGCCTGTCGCTCGAGGCGCCTTCGGACTGGCTCACGGTGGTACGCGACCTCCTGACCTGGACGGCCGTCGGGCTGACCATCTACAGCGGCGCCAGCTACCTCGCCGGCGCAATGCCGGCGTTGCGGGGCGAGGCGTCGCGGCGGTGAGCGGTTTTACGTCCTATGGTTGAAGCGGAGACGAGGCTGATCTCGCTCCCCGCGCTCTTCTTACCGTCCGCACTCGAAACGAATTGGCGAACCAACATGGAATGGCTTGAATCCTTGATCCTGGGGGTCGTCCAGGGGATCACCGAGTTCCTGCCGGTGTCGAGCGACGGCCATCTGCTGGTGACGCAGCAGTTCTTCGCGTGGCTGACCGGCGACCAGCGGAGCGGCCAGGAGAACATCTTCTTCGATGTGATGCTCCACCTGGGCACTGTCGCGGCGATCCTTATGTATTACCGCCGGCCGATCGGGGAAGGAATTCGCGGCTTCATCTTCAACAAGCAGGATGTCGCGCCGGGTTTCGATCGGGCGTCGATCATGCGGATCGTCATGCTGGCGGCGGTTGCGACCGCGCCCTTGGTCCCTTTCGCCTTGTTCTTCAAGAAGTCGATCGACGCGACGTTCGAGAGCGACGTCGCCGCCCCGATCGGCTTCTTGATCTCCGCGGCGATTCTGGCCCTGGTCTCGTTGAAGATGCGGGGACCGGAGGGAGGCAAGGAGTCCGCCCAGACCACATGGGTCGACGCCCTGCTGATCGGCCTGGCCCAGACGCTCGCCCCGCTGCCGGGCGTGAGCCGAAGCGGCATGACGATCGCCGCGGCGTTGGCTCTCGGCCTGTCCCGCGCCTGGGCGGTCCGATTCAGCCTGGGCATCGCCGTTCCGGCCATCTGCGGCGCGGCGATTTACGAGCTGAAGGGCGCGATCAAGGACCCAGCGGCCCTGGGCTTGACGCCCGACCGGATCGCACAGACCCTGGCCGCCGCGGTGATCGCCGGGATCGTCGGCTACGCGGCCATCATCTGGTTGATCCGAGTTGTCCGAGCAGGTCGTCTATGGTATTTTTCTGTATACCTGACTGGGGCGGCGATCGTGGTGCTGGGCCTGGTCTCGGCGTCGGGAAGGAGCGGTGATGAATCCTCAACGAAGGCTCTGGACCGGACCGCCGGGGGCCGCGCTTCGGAATCATCTGCTGACGATCGATCCGGCCCGCCGCTCGGCGCTCTGGATCGTGCCGACGCCGCTGGCCCGCGATCAGATGATCCGCGAGTTGGCCTTGCGGTCAAGGCCCGGTGAGGGCGGGCCTCGGGTCCGCGCGTGGTCGGACCTCTGGCGCTGGGTCGCATCGACGGTCCGCAACCGGCCCGCCCTGCTCTCGGAGGCCGCGGCCGCCGCGCTCTTCGACCAGGCGGTCGTCGACGTCGAAGCCGAAGGCCGGCTCGGCGCCGTGGCCGATCTCGTCGCCTGGCCCGGCTACCGTCGTCGGCTCCGCGGTCGGCTCCACGACTGGACGGTCGCCGAGCGTCGCGACGACGAGGCCGAAGGCGACGCGGCGACCGCCGAATGGGCGGTGTTCCAGCGCTATCGCGGGTTGCTGACGAAGCTCGGCGCCGAGGACGAGGCCGGCTTGTCCGTCTGGGCGTCGCACCGACTGCGGGAGCGCGACGCGCGTTCCACGTCCGCCGACGGCGGCCGCATCGTCTTCCTCGATTTCGAAGGACGGGACCGCCCCCGGTGGCGCGTTCTCGCCGACGTTCTGGAGCGTCCCCGATCCGTCGACGTGACGTTGACCTACTCCGACGACCCCGCGCTCGCCGAGATCTATCTGGCGACCGGGTCGACCCGCGAACGGCTCCTGGAGCTGGGGCTGACGGAGACCCTCCTGCCCTCGAATCCCGAACGCCCCGCCGCCCTCCGCGCCGTCGACCAGTCGCTATTCCGCGTTGAAGCCACCCGCGACGCGCGTATCGAATCCAGCGACGGCCTGAAAGTCTGGGGCGGCCCCGAAGGCGAGGACTTAGGCCGGCTGGTGGCGCGCGAAGTCCGCGCCTTGATCGGTCAAGGAGTCGACCCGGACGAGGTCCTGATCGTGTTCCCCAGGTGGGACGATCAGGCCGAGATCGTCTGCGAGGTGGTCCGAAACGCCGGCGCGCCGATCCATGACGGCGGCCCGCGCGCTCTGGACGTCCAGCCGTCGGTCGCGGCCCTGCTCCTGGCGGCTCGCATCCCACTCGAAGACTGGGAGGTCGAGCTGGTCGTCCGTCTGCTTCGCCACGGTCAGGTCCAGCCCGACTGGGATGAGATCGGTTCGCTGGGCCTGGCCGAGATCGCGTCGGTCCTTCGTGAGACTCCCGTCTTCCGTGGCGGTCTTCAGATCCTCTCGGCGTTCCAACGGGCGATGAATCGGACCGAGGAGAAGGAGCCGGCGCGCGAGGCGCGACGGCTGGCCCGGTTGGATAAAGCCCACAGGGTTCTCAACCGCCTGATCGGCGTGCTCGACCCGTTGAATCAGTCGCGGCCCTGGGCGGAGCACGCATCGGCGCTGCGGCGAGCGGCGAATACGCTGGGCCTGGGCTCGCGCGACGGTCGGGCGTTGGAAACGCTCTGGGACGCACTCGAAGATCGTGGCGAAGTCCTGGAAAAGCTGGGGCGCGGCGCCAAGGCGATTCCCTGGATTGCGTTCGTCGACACGCTGACGTCGATGGCGGCCGAGACACTTTCGCTCGTCCCGAACCCGTCTCCAGGGGCGATTCGGACGGCGATCGTCGATGAGATCGGCGGCTGCCGCGCGTCGCACGTTTTTCTGATCGGGCTGGTGGAAGGAAGCTTCCCAAGGCGGTCGGCGGTCCAGTCGTTCCTGGAGCTGAGGCCCGGTGAAGCGCCGGCCACTTCGGTTCGTTCAACCTACGCGCGGGAGATGCTTCGGTTTGTGCAGACGCTCGGCGCTGGCGAACGCGGCGCGTCCCTCTTCTATCCGACGACCGACTCGAAAGGGCAGCCGCTGCTGCGGGCCGGGTTTCTCGACGATCTGCTGGGGACGCTGTCGGCCCAGGCCGAATCGAGCTGCCATCAATCTTACTCCCGGTTCCACCCCGCGCTGCTCGATCGCGAGGACCTCGCGGTCACACCGGCCGACGTCCGGGTGCTGGCCTCGGCCCTGGCGGGCGAGCAAGGCCGGTTGACGAAGCTCCGCGAGTTGGCCGGCGATTCCGCCCATCGAGGGGCTCTCGAAGGCGCGGCCGCCGCGTTGACGGCTCTCGAACATCGCCGCCGCGGCACCCCGTTCAGCGAGTTCGAGGGTCTGATCGGCGATGAGGCGGCGGTGGCCGACGTCGCCCGGGCGTTCCAGCCGGAGGTCCACACCTTCAGCCCGAGCCAGCTTGAGACCTACCTGGACTGCCCGTTCAAGTTCTTCAGCCGACACGTCCTGCACCTCAAGCCCATCGAGGAACGCGACGAACTGGCCGAGGATCCCACCGAGCGCGGCAGTCGGTTGCACGATATCCTGGAGGAGTTCGAGAAGCGTCGAGCCGAGGCGGCCGAGGACGCGTCCGACGACCGACTGCTCGTCGCCGCGATCGACAAGGTGCTGTCGCGCGAGCTGGTCGAGTTGAGCGAGCTGGACCTCGGCCTCCGCGAGCTGGAGTACGGTCAGATCCAGCGGATCATCAACCAATACGCGCGGCAACGATCCACCTATGAGAGCGAGTCGCCGTCGTCGCCCGTGCCGCAGTGGTTCGAATACGGGTTCGGCGAGCCTGGCACCGATCATCCTGAATTCGAGCTTGCGCTCGGCGCCGAGATCGTCAAACTTCGGGGGCGGATCGACCGCATCGACCGGATCGAGACCGAGGCCGGGCCGAAGTTCCGGGTGATCGACTATAAGAGCGGGCTCCCTCCCGCCAAGAAGGACGTCCTCGGCGGTCAAATGCTTCAGCTTCCGCTCTACGCGATGGCCGTCGAGAAGCTGCTGTTCGAGCGCGGCGAGGTCGGCCTGCTCGACGTCGGCTACTGGGGGCTCAAGGACAAGGGCTACAAGCCGATCGTCCTTGAGGAGTGGGAGCAGTTCCGGCGGACGCTGGTCGAGCGGGTCTTCGACGTGATCGGCCGGCTGCGAGCCGGCGAGTTCGTGGTCGCCCCCCGCAAGGACAATTGCGAGAACTATTGCGAATATCGGGCGGTCTGCCGGATTCGCCAGATTCGAGCGGCGGACAAGGTCCGCAAGAACGAGCCGGCGATCTCGACCGAAACCACGGCCGCCGGCCGCAAGACCCGCGCCGCTCGGGAATCCACGAAGACGGCGGACGAACTATGAGCGAATCGGCCGGTGATCAGGTTCGATTGACGGACGAGCAGCGGCGGCCCGTCCTTGCTCGTTCGGTAAGCGTCGCGCTGGCGGCGGGGGCCGGCTGCGGCAAGACGACCGTGCTCACCGAGCGGTTCCTCGGCGAGATCGACGGCGTCGAGGGCCGCTCGCTGCGGTCGCTCGCCGCGATGACGTTCACCGACAAGGCGGCGCGCGAGCTTCGCCAGCGAATCCGCTCGCGGTGCCGGGCGAAGCTGGCGGTCGGCGCGGACTCGACGTGGTGGACCTCGGTCCTCCGCGCCCTGGAAGCCGCGCCCATCGGCACGTTCCACGAATTCTGCGGGCGTCTGCTCCGGGGATACGCCCGGGGACTGGGCGTCGACCCCGAATTCGCGATCCTCGATCCCGTGATCGCCGGCTCGTTGCGCGAGCAAGCCGTCGCCACGGCGATCCGCCGGCTGCTGTCGGGTCGCGACCCCGACCTGCTCGCGCTCGGCGTCGTCTACGGCCTCAAGCCGATCCGCGAGATGCTGGAATCGGCGCTCGCCGGCCGGACGCCCGACGAGGTCGACCCCCTCTGCGACCTCGCGCCGGAGGAGTTGATCGAGCGCTGGCGCGCGGTTTGGGAGCGTCGGGGCCGGCCGGCCGTGCTCTCGAAACTGGGCGCAGTCGCCCGATACTGCCGGAACCTCCTTGAGAGCCTGGAAGAGACGACTCCCAAACTGCTGCTACTTCGTCAGGACGTCCTTGACGCGCTCGCTCCCCTTGATCGTCCGGATTGCTCCGACGACCAGGTCGAGCAGCTCCGCGAGTCGGCCAAGATCGCTGGACTGCGCGGCAAGGACTGGCCGAACGCCGAAATCAAGGACGCCTTGAAGGACGCGTTCAAGGCCCTTCGCGACGGCATCGTTCGAGCGCAAGAGAAGCTGATCTGGGACGAGGAGGTGACGCGCGAGGCGGCCGAGGCGACGATCCGGTTCGCCCGGCTGGTCCGCGAGGTCCGGGTCGATTACGACGCACTGAAGCTCCGGCATCGCGGGTTCGACTTCGCCGACCTGATCGTGCGGGCGCGCGAGGTGCTCCAGGGACTTCGCGGCGCGGTCGACGCGACCGCGACGGACCTCGACCCCACGGCGATCGAGTTCGTCCTGATCGACGAGTTCCAGGACACCGACCAGGTTCAAAGCGACATTCTCCGGCTCCTGGGAGAAGAGGCGTTCCTCCACGGCCGGATGTTCGTCGTGGGAGATGAGAAGCAGTCGATCTATCGGTTTCGAGGCGCCGAGCCGGCGATCTTCGGCCAGTGGCGGGACGAGTTCCTGGAAGCCGGTCGACTGCGGCTCTCGGAGAACTTTCGGACGGTCCCGCGCGTGCTCCATTTCGTCAACGCCCTGTTCGCCGACTCGTTCGGAGTCGAGAGCCGGCTGGGTCCGGCGCGGCTCGACCACGGCTCGGGGCCGAGCGTCCATTTCTTCTGGGTCCCGTCCGCCGTGACCGACGAGGATGAAGAGAAGGCCGCGAAGCCGTCGGTCCGGGAGGGCCGGATTCGCGAGGCCGAGGCGGTCGCGCGCTGGCTCCGTCAACGCCTCGACGCCGGCTGGACGGTCGTCGACCGCAGGACCAGGGAGCCCCGCCCCGCGAATCCCGGAGACGTCGCCCTGCTGCTTCGGGCCATGACCGACGTCTGGCCGTACGAGAGCGCGCTGGCCGATCAGGGTTTCGAGTATCACACGATCGGCGGCTCGGCGTTCTATTCACAGCAGGAAATCCTCGACGTCGTCAACGTGCTCTCGGTGATTGAGGACCCGCTCGACGAGGTCGCGCTGGCCGGTTGTCTGCGAAGCCCGTTCTTCGCGATATCCGACGAGGGGCTGTACTGGCTCTCGAAGGCCGCGCTCGGCGCGGGCCTGAGCCTGGGACTGAACGCGGCCTCGGAAGCCCCGGGGCTTTCGCCTCGCGACCGGCGGCAGGCCGAGCGCGCCCGCCGCCTCCTGGCGCGCTGGCGAGGGCTGAAGGACCACGTTCCGATGGCCGACTTGCTGGCGCGGGTCCTCGACGAGTCGGGTTTCGCGTCAGCCCTGGTCTGCGAGTTCCTGGGCGCGAGGAAGCTCGCCAACACCCGCAAGCTGATGCGGACGGCGCGCGAATTCGACCGCCGCGGCGGTTTCGGACTGGCCGATTTCGTCGGCCGGCTCCGGGCCTTCGCCGACGACCCACCGCGCGAGGAGCAGGCGACGACCACCGAGGAAGACAGCCCGAGCATCCGGATCATGACGGTCCACCAGGCGAAGGGGCTCGAATTCCCGATCGTCATCCTTCCCGATCTGAACCGTAACGTCGGGTCGAAATCATCCTCGATCGGCTTCGACCGCGAACTCGGCCTGGTGCTCAAGCCTCGGCCAGAACCCGGCGTGAAGGACGCCAGCGAGACCGGCAGCGACGAGAGTCTGGGCTGGCGAACCTACCGAGCGATCGAGGACCACGAGGAGCGAGCGGAGTCGCTTCGCCTGTTTTACGTGGCGGCCACCCGCGCCCGCGATCACCTCGTCCTGTCGGCGTCCTTCGACAGGCCGCTTGAGGCCGTTTCGGTCGCCAAGCTGTCGCCGGCTCTCAACCTGGTCTGGGAGCGGTTCGACGGCCTGACCGGCCGCTTCCTTCGTCCCGACGACCTGCCCGAGGGCTGGCCGCCGCCGGAGGTCGGGGTCGTCGATGGAGCGGGGATCGATCCGCCTGAAACTCGCGCCTCGCGCCGGCCCCGAATCGACCTCAAGGAGATCATCGACGCCGTGGTCGGCGCTGCGCCGGGGCAAGAAGGCCGTCTCGCGCCCTCATCTGGAGTGATTCCTCGGTTCATCGACCTGGACGCCCCCCGGCTGGACGGCTCGCGGTCCGCGCGAGTCGGCGGGCTGATCCGACTCGCGGCGGTCGACCCGGCCCTTCCCACCGGCGAGTCCCCCGAAGTCGTCGCGGCGCGGGTCGGCGGCCGGATGGCCCCGGCGGCAGGCGGCGGCCTGATCGCCGAGGCCGCGCGCTGGCTCGGGGCCTGGGTCGAGAGTCCATTCTTCCAGCGGTTGAAGTCCACGCCCGCCGATCGGATCCAAGGGGAGCGCGGATGGGTCTTGCAAGGCGCGTCGCGGGTCGTCCGAGGCTCTTGCGACGCGATCGTTCAGGCGGAGGACGAGGGCTGGCGGCCGCTGGTCTTTCTGGGGCCGGGCGAGTCGGAGTCGTGGGGACGGTTGAGGGCTTCGCTCTCGATCCCGGCGCTCGCGCGGAGCGGATTCCCGTCGGTCGGCCCGGCGTGGTTGCTTCGAGTCGGCGCCGACGGCGCGCTGCGCGCCGAGCGCCGCGACGCACTCGGCGGTGCGGATTTCGACGACCTGCTGACGCGCTGGCTGCAATCCGATTCCTACGATCCGGCCTGAGACGAGAGAGGGACGGAATGCCCGGTCATTGTCACTGCGTCACGGGCGAATCGGCGGGCGAGGGCGCGTCGACCGTTGCGATCGGTGACGCCTGCCGGCGGGCGTAGTCCCGCCACCGAGATTCCAAATCGTCGAGCCCGTCGAACTTGTACACTTCGCGAACCGCGGTCTCGGGACCGTTGCGTTGCGCGTTCTTGATGAACGCGACGAACTGCGAGGCGGTCCCCTGGCGGACCAGAAACTGGGTCAGCGAAACGCTCTGCGCGTAGAACAGGTTCCAGTGCCTGGATTCAGGGTAGTCGATCGACATGAGTTGACCGAGCTTGAAGAGCCGTTGCTCGGCCAGGGGCCCGGTGAGATCGGCGGCGCGGCCGGCTTGCTCGGCGTCGGGCTCGGCGAGCACGGCCATGCCCTCGTCGGCCCATCGCGGGATCTGCTGGTCGCTGAAGACGTCGGCGAGCACCACGTGCGTGACCTCGTGGGGCAGAATCGCCGAGAGGAGCTGGGGGTGATCGGCGCGGAGGTTGACGCGGCGGGCGACGACCCGGCCGCCGCTGACGCCCATGGTTGAGAACCCCGGCGAGGTCTCGGGCTGGCCGGTCATGCGGGCGAAGTCGCGCGCGGTCGGATAGAGATAGACGTCGCACCGAGGCGACCACGGTCCCTGAACGGCCTTGCTCCCCCATCTCGTTCCTTGCCGGGCGCGAACCGCCTCGGCGGCTTCGGCGGCTTGCTCGGCGAGGGCCGGGTCGGCGTGGAAAATCCGGAAGCTGGCGGTTTCATGGATCTGCCAGTTCGGGGCCGTCGCGGTGGAAATCGCCGCCGCCGGACCCGGACCAGACTCGGATTCCACTTCGTCCGGTGTGGGAAGACTTGCGGGGGGCTCGGCCGCGGACGGTAGATCGAGGGATTCCTCGGGTTCTTCGGGCGCCGCGCCGCGGACCACCAGGCCCCCGGACCGCTTCGAAGGCTGTTCGCCTCGGCGAGCGGCGGAGACGCGGTCCCTGATGTATTCGCCATACCAGTTGCCGGGAGTAAGCACCTGGATGTTCTGAAGTTCCTTCTCGATTTCATCCCATTCCTTGGCCGTGCGGGGATGGGCGTTGACGCGAGCGACGACGGCGGCCCACCGACAGTAGGCCCAAACCTTCTTGCGGACCGAGGGAAGGCTGCCTTGCGCGGCGAGTTCGGCGTATATCTTGCCGGCCTCCTCGTACTTCTTCTGTGTGAACAGGGCGTCGGCGGCGCCGAGGTTCTTCCCGGCCGAGATCGTGGGCGTGGGCCCTCCCCCTTCGGCTCGGGACGCGCCGGCGGAATTCGACGCGGTTCGCACCGAATCGTCTCGCGTCGGCTTCGGCGCGGCGGTGATCGGCGGGATCTCCTCAGCCGCGGCTTGAGAAGGAGGGGGCGACACGGCCCGTTTCGGCGCGGGCGCGATTTTTCCGGGCGCCGCGAGCGTTGGTGAAGCCGGCGCGGAGTCCCCAGCGTTCAGGGAGTCGAGAGGGGGCGAAGAGTCCGCCGCCGGAGGCGAATCCGGCACGTCCAGGCCGACCCGGGCGACGGACTTGTCGCTCCGGGGCAACGCGATCGACGGAGCATCCTGGGGCTCCGGTTTCGGAGCGGGAGCCGGCGTTGACGGAACATCGGGAATGATCGGCGGCTTGGCGGGCTCGGGGACGGGGGTCGGCTCGATCCTCGGGGGCGAAGTCCCGGCGACGACCACGGGGGGCGCCGGAGCGTCTCGGGGAGGAGCGGGCGCGGAGCCGTTCCCGGTCGGGGCTTCGAGGATCGCCAGGTCGTCGGCGTAAAGCGCGGCTTCGTCGGTGCGACCGGCGGCCTGAGCTTCGCTGATCAGGCTCTTGTAGGACTGTTTCAAGAGGCCGAGGATCGCCTCCCGGTCGTCGCCCCGAGAATCGCCGAGGGCGTCTTCGAGAACGCTTGCCGCCGCTTTCGGATTCTTCTTCGCGATCTGTTCGCGAGCCTGGGCGATCGCGTCCTTCGGGCCGGAACCGGCCCGAACCGCGTCGCCGGGGGATGCGACGACCACGGACGAGGCGAGCGTGAAAACCCAGAAAGCCTGGCGCATGACGTCCGTGTCCTGCTTTGGAGACTCCAATCCAGAGCGCGCCTCGCCGAGGACCCGGCGGGCCGGCAAAGTATCCTTGGAATCGGCGCGTCCGTCAATCGGAATCCGCCGAGAGTTCGGAGCCGAGGCCGCGACGATGTGAGCGATCCACAGGAATCCATTCGAGCAACGAAGGCGCCCCGCGCCCCTTGCCGCCGCATTCGCTGGACACCGTCAGGCTTGGCCGTGTTATAGTCGAGAAGGACGGCCTATTCGAGGGCGTGGGGCCGACCCCCGAGGTCGACCATCGTCGGAAACGGCGACGGCCTCATCGGCGCGGGAAGTGGAGGTCGAGGCATGAGGAAGTCGTCGGAATCTCCTTCTGTGACCGCTGGCCGACGGCCGACCGAAGCGGACGGCCGACGCGCGAGTCGAGGCGGGTGGTGGATCGGCACTCTGATCGGTCTCGCGGTCGGCGCGGCGATCGTCGTCCTGGTCTTCTCGATGCGCTCGGGCGATCCCGACGACATCTGGCAAGCCGCCAAACTTGCGATCGATCAGGAGCGCATCGGCGATGCGAAGAAGCAACTCGATCTTCTGGCGAAGGCGCGATCGCCGCTGCCGCGCGACTGGATGATCCGTGGACTGGTCGCGCTGGCGGAAAAGCGTACCGACGACGCCGTCGATGAACTCAAGAAGGTTCCCGACGCCGACCCCTTGGCCGGTCGCTCCTGGCTGCTCATTGGTCAGGCGGAACTGCGACGCAATCGCGCCAGGGTCGCCGAGGCCGCCCTGCTCAAGGCCGTGAAGCTCGACCCCACGCTCACGCAAGCCCATAGTGAACTAATTTTTATATATGGAATGCAACTCCGGCGCGGCGATCTCAAGCGGCAGTTCAACGCGCTCTCGCAGTTGACCGACTTGAGCTTCCACAACGTGTTTCACTGGTGCCTGCTCCGCAACTGTCTTTGGGAGCCCGGCGAGGTCGCCAAGACGCTTTCCACGTTCGTCGAAGCCGACCCCTCCGATCGGCACTCACGGCTGGCGTTGGCCGACAATTACCGCCGGCTCGGCCTGTTCGAGGAGGCCGGTCAAGCGCTCGAAGTCCTACCCGAGGACGACCTCCAGGCCCTTGCCGCACGGGTCCTGCTGGCCATGGACCGTCACCAGGTGGACCTCGCCGAAGACTTGCTCGCCAAGGGCCCCCTCGACGATCCCGACCTGGCGCGGATTCGGGGCCGGATCGCCCTGGCCAGGAGAAACGGTCCCGAAGCCGTTCGCTACTTCCAGATCGCCTATGAGCACGAACCCACCGACCACGACACCCTGTTCGGACTGATCAGCGCTTATGGACTGGTCGGCGACGCCGACGCCGCATCGGCCTTGCGACAAGAAGCCAAGAGGTTGGAAGACTTCAATAACCTGGTGCAGAGGGCCGCCACGCCCAGCGCGGCCAACGACGTCAACCTGGTGATGGAGTTAGGGGAGGCATGCGCAAGCCTTGGGCTCATCCCGGAAGCCCGCGCCTGGTACAAAATCGCCATCGCCCGCGACCCGCTCGACGCCGCCTCGCAACAAGCCCTCTTCCGCCTGAATGCACAAACTCCCCCGCAAACCGCTGCCGCAAAACAGCCCAAATCGCCGACCCCACCGCGCAACCCCTGAAAACCGCGCGAACTACCCACACTCCATGGCCTCTTCATGGCCGTCAATCCGCCGTTGGCCTGGGATTTGCTTCCAGCGTAATGAGGGAGAAGCGATGGGGGCCGCCAGATCCGAACGGTGGTCGAAACCCGTGAGCGAATCAGGTGGTCGCCGACCTTGGCACAAAACATGCTTAGTATGACCGGCGAGGAGGCAGCGAGAATGAATACGATGTCAGCGCGATGCTGCCAGGTTCATCGCCAGGTTTTGATAATCGACGACAACGAGGACCTGGCGCTCTCGCTATCGTGCTTGCTCCAATTTCATGGGTGCGTCGTCGATGTCGCCTTCGACGGCCCGGAAGGGGTGCGACTGGCCCTGGAGAATCATTACGACGTCGTCTTCGTCGACATCGGACTGCCTTCGATGTCGGGTTATGAAGTCGCGCTGGCGATCCGCGCCGGCGACGCCGATTCGCCGATCCTGCTGGCGCAATCGGCTTACAGTCAGCCCGATGACGTCCGCCGCTCTTATGAAGCGGGCTTCGACGGCCATCTGGTCAAGCCGGTCCCTCCGGCCGAGATCGTACGACACGTCGTGGAGGGACGAGCCGCGATCCAGACGAGATCCAAAGGGTCCAACGGGGGAGGAACCCCCGCCGACGGCTCGCATCGCGGCGGCTATACCTTGAAGCACCCCCTCGCGAGGAAGTTTGAGGTCCGACCTCCCTGGTCGCGTCAAATTTAGTGAATTTGATTCAGAGACGTGTTTATCAAAGCGGTTTTCTTTCGGCTTGCCTGCAAGTAGGACTTGAGTCCGAAATGAGGATGTCTTGAAATCCAAGACGTCGGTCCCACGGGTCGTGGATTTCGGCGGCTCGCCGCTGCTTCCAATCACGCATTGCGCGCGGGAGCAAGCTCCTGCGCTCCACGGCGGCGAACTGTGCAACCCATCAGGAAACCGCTCTGGAAGGATGCTCGTCTTGCTTCAGCGTCGCGAGAGAAACGGGCTTCCCTCGATGGTGAACCGTAGCGGCCGGTGGACCCAATCCCCCGCATAATCCACGCCGATCCGGGGGCCGGCGGCGATTTTGAATCGCGGGACTTGTCTCGCTGGTTGGACGATCGTGAGTTCGCCTTCCAGCAGATCGTGACCGTTGAGGCTGCGGTCGATTCTCAATGCGCGACAGAGCCGCCCGGGGCCGTTGGTTGCGGACTCGATCCCTGAGATCGGCTCAAGCGCTCGGATCAGCACGGCCGAGGCGTGCTCACCTGGACCGGTGACGGCGTTGAGGCAGTGGTGCATGCCGTAGATCAGATAGACGTAGGCGTGTCCAGGTTCGCCGAACATGACTTCGGTGCGCGAGGTGCGGCCTTTGGACGAATGCGCCGCCAGGTCGTGAGGGCCGACGTAGGCCTCGACCTCGACGATCCGACCGATCCGGTCGAGCCCGTCGACGCGGTGGACGAGCCATTTGCCCAACAGCCTGGGGGCGACCTGCTCCGCGTCGGCGTCGTAAAACTTTCGGGGCAGTATGTTCATGAGATTCAGGATAGCGGGCCGCCGCCGGACCGAGCAAGGCGTCGATCCGCGCGGCCGTCGGCGGCATGTGATTGATCCCGCCCGCGATGCGTCGTAGCTTCTGGGTACTTGAAGTCGCCTCTGATGACGATCGACCGTGGGCAGGACGACGTGTCCCGGTCTTGATGGGACGATGAACATGCGGTCCTCCCCGCCCAGGCCGTCTCTGGCGTATGTGCTTCTCACGGCCCTTTCGCTTTCCCTCGGCTGGGGGATACGGGGGAATTTCGGTCATGAGTACGGCGCGATGCTTCCCGGGGCGCTCGCGGTCTTGGCGGCGATCCTGCTTTCGGGACGGCCCGACTGGTACGCCCGCGCGCCGTTCTTCGCGATGTTCGGCGCGCTGGGATGGTCGTTCGGCGGCAGCATGTCCTACATGCAGGTGATCGCCTACACGCATTCGGGTGATTCCGCGTCGGTGCTCTACGGATTCGCATGCCTGTTCATCATCGGGTTTCTCTGGGCCGCGCCCGGGGGCGTGGGCGCCTCGTTTCCCGCGATTTTGGCGCGCGATCGTCTCACTGAGTTGCTGGGGCCGATCGCGGCGGTCCTTGCGGCCTGGCAGATCGAGGGCTGGCTGCTTGAGCCCTGGCTGCATCGTATGGGATATTCGCTCGACTGGTACGATTCCGACTGGCTCGGCGCGCTGGTCGCTCTGGGAGTCGGAATCGTCCTCTCGTTGCTGCGCCGGAAGGTGGATCGCGCCACGTCGCTGATCCTCTACATGGCCGGCGGTTGGTGGGCGGGGTTTATAGTTCTGGTGATCGTCCTCGGCCTGCGGATGACGCCGCCGCGCGGCGACAACTGGGCCGGATGCCTGGGTATGACCACCGGATTGTTCGCCTACTGCATGCGCTCGGGGCTGCCCGAAGCCGCCCGGGCGGGGCTGGTCACGGGCGTCGGCGGCGGAATCAGCTTCGCCGGCGCGTCGATGATCAAGCTGGCGGCCGTCACCAGCGGGTTCGTCACCAACTGGCACAGCGTCCTCGAACAGACGACCGGCTTCATCAACGGCCTGGGCGTCGCGCTCGCCATGTGGCGTCTGTCCCGATGTTCGCCCCCCGTCGACGACCGCGGCGCGCCGTCGACCTCCAGGCCGTGGGCCACGTCGCTGGCCGTTGCGTTCACCTTGCTGGCGATCCCCGTGGTCAATCTCAGAAAGAACCCGCGCGACTGGGTCGATGCGAAGATCGTACCGGCCGAGATGTACGGTTGGTCGGCCGACGCCTGGTTCGGCCTGGCCTTCGTGATCGTGGCGGTCGGCCTGTTCGGGCTGATGTACCGCCACGCCCGTCGACCGATCGCCGTGGTCCCCGAGAGCCCGCTGGGGCAAGGGCAGGCGCTTTATCTACTGTTGATGGCGATCATGGTCGTCGGCAACTTCGAGCGCGTCCTTGTCCGATTCGCCGATCAGCGGTTGATCACCGAAGGAGTCGTCCACGTCGACGCGGTGGTTTGCGCGGCGCTCTTGCTGCTGGCTTCCCCCGCGCGCGGTTTTGAACCCGAATGGCCCACGCGCAGGCCGGAAGGCCGCGACCAGTCGATCCGTTGGAAACGACTGATCACGACGGCGATCGCCGCGTCGCTCCTGGCGATCATCCTCGACTGGGCGATCGTGCGCGCGATTTACGGCGATCGGTTCGCCGGTCACGCCAGGCTGCATATCCGATTCGGCCCCCAGGCGACGGCGTCCGACCCGAATTCGCCGCGTTGAGGAATCAGACCGTCGTCCCCTCGCCGAGAAACCCGAGAACCGCGTCGATCATCGATGTTCGCTCGTGGTCTAGTGCGACGAGATGATCGCTGCGGGGAAGCTCGATCAAGCGGCTCCGGCCCGGTTTCAGGCGGTCTCGGAGCCAGGCGGCGCCCGAAGGTTCGACGATGGCGTCCAGACGTCCCTGAACGATCAGGACGGGGGCGTCGATCGTCGCAACCAGGGGCTTGACCACCTCGATCAGGTCGAGGGCGCTGAGCGTCGCGTGGAGGTTGAAGGTGCGGAACCGTTCGTGGTCGGACGCCCAACGCCGCATCTCGGGATCACGGACGGCGGGCCCTCGTCGTGGAATCTCGGGGAGCCATCGAGCGACGATCCGAAGCAGCCTGGCCGGGTGGAACGGCAACCGGCCCGTGTGACGGATCGCCATGAACGGCGCGAGCAAGACCAGGCGATCGACCTTGCGACGGCTGGCCAGATGAAGGGCGATGATCGCGCCGGTGGAGAATCCAACGACCGCCGCCGGCGCTTCTTCCGAGGCCATGTCGTCGTACCAGGCTTCAGCGCGGCGCGTCCAGTCGAGCCACGACGACGCGGGCATCCTCGGCCCCGGTCCGTCGTGGCCGGGCAATACCGGCGCGCGGACCTCGCGGCCGCTCGCCGCGACGGCGTCGATCAGGGGTTGCAACTCATACGGCCCCCCGCCCAGGCCGTGAAGCATCAGGCAGAGGCGACTCTCCATCCTCGGTCCTCGATCGGCCATGAAGCTCGTCTCATCGGGTGGTCGTGTCGATTCGCGATCGACAGCATACCACGCCCGAGACGGTCAAAGCCGAGTCAGCGGCAGGCTGTCGAGTTCGAAGGCCTCGGACGGGCTCATCACGAGATGAGGTTGAGAGACGTAGTTGCAAGCTCGGTCGCCGCCGGCCTTGGGTTCGGCGGTTTCGATCCAACGATCAAGGTCGAGGGCCAGTTCGCCGGCCGAGCGATAACGGTCGACGGGGGTTCGCGACATGGCCTTGAGGATGATCGTCTCCAGCCTCTGCGGGATTCGAGGCGCGACGGCCCGAGGAGCGCGCGGACGGGCGCGGGCGAGAAAGGCGGAGATCGCCGTGAGGGGAATCCCGTCGGGACTGTCGAACGGGCGGCCGAGCGTCAGGCATTCGAAGAGCGTCACGCCCATCGAGTACACGTCGGATCGGATCTCGTCGGCCGGGGCCTTCAGCAGCCGCTCGGGCGACATGTACATCGGCGTTCCCGCGCCGTCGCGCATCTGCTCGGCGGTCGCGAATTCGAGGTCGCGCCCCAGTCCGAGATCGCAGAGATAGACCGCCAGCGGACGGTGGCGGTCGAGCAGGATGTTGGCCGGCTTGATGTCGCGGTGGGCGATGCGGTTGGCGTGGACGATTTCGAGAGCGCGGCAGGCGTGCGCCAGAAGTTGGGTCATGTCGACGAAATAGCCGTCGTCGTCGATCTTGATCAGCGGATGCGCCGGCGCGACCTCGTCGCCGAGCAGGAAGGCCCGCCGCGATCGAATCACTTCGTGGAGGCTGACCCCTTCGACGTAGGGCATGGCCATGTATCGATAGCCGTCGATCTCACCCGATTCGAACACGCGGAGCAAGGACGGCCCGGCCAGGCGCGCCCCGCGCTCGGCCTCGCGGCGGAACTGCGCGAGCCGTCGGGCGTGCCTCGCCAGCGACGGACAAAGGATCTTGAGGGCGACGACCTCCCCGCCGCGTCCATCTCGGGTCGCCTTCCAGACGTCTCCCTGGGCGCCCTGCCCCAGCCTCGAGATCAAGCTGAACGGGCCGATTCGTCGGCCTTCCTGGAGCGAATCGTCAACGCAACGGCGAGCGGCGTCGGCGAGGGTCAGGTAGGGTTGCGGCGACGGCTCGATCGAGACGCCCATGCCGATCTGAGTCGCGGCCGATCCCAGGATGAAGGTCACGTCGCCGCTGAGTCGCGATAGGTTCGCCGGCCCCGGCCCTTGCGGCCGTCGACGTTCCCGGAGGATACGCTGGGACAGGTTGTGCCTCAGTGTGATCATTTTCATTGCTCCGTCGCCGCGTGTTTCGCCGCCGACTTGGCGAGGCTCCGTTGCTCACCCCACGGTGGGCTTGCACTCAACGCTAGCCCCGACGAGCACGGCGCGACCTCCAATCAACGTCGTGTTGCATGGTGGCAACGCCGCGATCCACCCCGACCGGCGGACGAAGTGCGCGACGACCGATCCACGGTCATCAGCCGGACTTCGAAAACGACTGCATTCGCGGCGAGCGGAGAATCCCGCGAGCGGCTCGGGAGTTGATGGAACGAGGGCCGCCGGCCTCGTAGGATAGCTCATCGTTGCGAAGCGATGAGAAAACACCACGAGCAGAGGTCGGCGCGGATGACAGAGCAGACGCACGAGGTTCACGATCTGTATGCGATGCCCGCCGACGCGGTCCAGGAGCCGCCGCGCAAGTTCTCGGGGGCGATCCGTCAGGTCGGCCCCGGGCTGATCCTGGCGGCGTCGATCGTCGGCACCGGCGAACTGATCAACACCACGGGCCTCGGAGCCAAGGCCGGCTTCACGCTGCTCTGGCTGATCCTCCTGAGCTGCATCATCAAGGTGTTCGTTCAGGTCGAACTGGGCCGCTATGCGATCGTCCACGGCAAGACGACCCTCGCGGCGTTCGACACTCTGCCCGGTCCTCGGCTGGGGGCGTCGTGGGTCTGCTGGTTCTGGCTGATCATGATGTTGGCGACTCAGGCGCAGATCGCGGCGATGGAGGGGACCGTCGGCCAGGCCGCGCACATGGCGTTCCCCGCCGCGTCCCACGCGTTGGCGAACGGCGTCGGGGCGGTCGCGCCCGCCTGGGGCGCGTTCTTGCAAACGCGTCAGGAGCACCTCTGGGCCGCGCTGACCACCGTCGCGGCCGTGGCTCTTCTCCTCTCGGGCGGTTACCGACGGCTTGAGAAGATCACGACCATCCTCGTCGCGGCGGTGACGTTGTTCACCGTCGTCAGCGTGATCGTCCTGCAATGGACTCGGTTCCACATCGGGTTCGGCGACCTCAAGGCGGGGTTCACGCTGGCGTTGCCGGCGACGGCCGTCGGCCTGGCGTTCTCGGCGTTCGGCATCACCGGCGTCGGCGCCTCGGAGTTGGTCGCTTATCCGTACTGGTGCATCGAGAAGGGATACGCTCGCCACGCCGGCCCGAGGTCGCCCGACGAGGACTGGGCGCGTCGCGCCCGCGGTTGGACGCGGGTGATGCAGCTTGACGCCTGGTTCAGCATGCTCGTGTTCACGATCGCCACGGTCGCCTTCTATCTGCTCGGCGCGGCCGTGCTGCATCCCCAGGGGCTCGACCCCAAGGGGCCGGACATGATCCCGACGCTGTCTCGCATGTATATCGAACCGCTGGAGGGGACTTCACTGGCGGGCCTGCGCGGGTTGACTCGCGTGGGGTTCTTGCTCGGCGCGTGGGCGGTCCTGTTCAAGACGCTGTACGTCGCCACGGCCGCCAACAGCCGTCTGACGGTCGACTTCCTGAACCTGATCGGCGTCTGGCGGCCCGCGAACCCCCAGGCGCGCGAGAGG
>CALCIC010000042.1 GCA_937907405.1 uncultured Isosphaeraceae bacterium
GCGAGATCGGCTACCCGGTGATGATCAAGGCCTCCGCCGGCGGCGGCGGCAAGGGGCTCCGCGTCGCGCGCGACGACGCCGAGGCCGCCGAGGGGTTCGACGCCTGCCGCGCCGAGGCGGCCTCCGCCTTCGGCGACGACCGCGTGTTCCTCGAAAAGTTCATCGCCCGGCCTCGCCACATCGAGATTCAAGTGCTTGGCGATGCGTTTAGGAACGTCGTCTCGCTGTGGGAGCGCGAGTGCTCACTCCAGCGGCGGCATCAAAAAGTCGTCGAGGAGTCCCCCTCGCCGTTCCTCGACGAAGCCGCCCGCCGGGCGATGAGCGCGCAGGCCGTCGCGCTGGCGAAGGCCGTCGACTACCAATCGGCCGGGACCGTCGAGTTCGTCGTCGGCGCCGACAAGGACTTCTACTTCCTGGAAATGAACACGAGGCTCCAGGTCGAACACCCGGTCACGGAGATGACCACCGGGCTCGATCTGGTCGAGCAGATGATCCGGATCGCCGCCGGCGAGAGGCTTGGGTTCACCCAGGAACAGGTTCGTCGCGACGGCTGGGCGATCGAGTGCCGAATCAACGCGGAAGACCCGTCCCGCGACTTCCTCCCCTCCACCGGCCGGCTCGTGCGGTATCGTCCTCCCGAGCCCCTTTCCGACGCGGTGCGGATCGATGCGGGCGTGGTCGAGGGGGACGAGATCTCGATCCATTACGATTCGATGATCGCCAAGTTGATCACCCACGCCCCGACCCGAGCCGAGGCGATCGCCCGGATGCGCGAGGCGCTCGACGGCTTCGTGATCGGGGGAGTCGCCTCGAACCGGGCGTTCCAGGCGGCCCTGATGCGCAACCCGCGATTCGTCGCGGGGGACCTCGACGTGGGCCTGATCGGCGAGGAATACCCCGAGGGCTTCCAGCCGTCGAGCCGGACCGCCGACGATCCGCTGCTGCTGGCGACCGTCGCCGCCTACGTCCGTCGTCGACATATCGAGCGTGCGTCGGCGGTGAGCGGCCAACTTGCGGACCGGCCGCGAAAGATCGGCGACGATTGGGTCGTGCTCGCGGACGACGCTCGCTACGACCTGAATCTCAGGCTCGAAAACGGCGGCTGCGAGGTCGTTCACAACGGCGCGCGGCGTCGACTTCGGACCGACTGGAAGCTCGGTGAGTTGCGGCTGCGCGGCGACTGGGACGGCCGCCCGATCGTGACGCAGGTCGAGCGGGTCGGCCTGAAGTACCGGGTGAGCCACGGCGGAGCGCGGATCGACGCTTTCGTGACCACGCCTCGGGAGGCCGAACTGCGGGCCCTGATGCCGCGGAAGCCCGCTCCGGACCTCTCAAGGTTCCTGCTCGCCCCGATGCCCGGTCTGCTGGTCGAGCTGTGCGTCCGGATCGGTCAGACGGTCCACGCCGGCGAGGTCCTGGCGATCATCGAGGCCATGAAGATGCGCAACGTCCTCAAGGCCGACCACGACCGCGTGGTCGCCGAACTCCTCGCCGAACCCGGCGCCAACCTCGCCGTCGATCAGCCGATTTTGCGGTTCGAGTGAGCGACAAGACAGAGTGCGGCGAAGCTTGTGAGACGACGGCGACGACCCGCGTCTGGTTTGGAGCGGTTCGCCGTCTCCGGGCGAGCGAATCAGCCGGATGAACCTCATAGAGGTCCTCCCCGTGAGCCGACCGCTCTACCCGATCCGTTCCACGGCCATGGCGATCCCCTCGCCGCCGCCGACGCACAACGCGGCGACGCCGCGACGGCCGCCGACGCGTTCGAGGCCGTGGATCAACGTGACGAGCAGCCGCGCGCCGCTGGCGCCGATCGGGTGGCCCAGCGCGATGGCGCCGCCGAAGACGTTCGTCCGGTCGATGGGCAGGCCGGTTTGATCGGCGACGGCCAGCGCGACCACGGCGAACGCCTCGTTCACTTCAAACAGGTCGACGTCGTCCACCTTCCACCCGACCTTGTCGAGCAGCTTCGAGATCGCGCCGACCGGCGCGGTGGGGAACCGCTCGGGCTCCTGGCTGTGGATCGCCGCGCCGACGATCCGTGCGACGGGATTCAGGACGAGTTCGTCGCAGACTGCGCGGGTCGCGATCATGAGCGCCGCCGCGCCGTCGTTGAGACTCGACGCGTTGCCGGCCGTGACGGTGCCGTCGTCGCCGAACGCCGGTCGCAGGCCGAGAAGCTTGGCCTCGTTGAACTTGCTCGGCCCCTCGTCCTCGCATACGGTCGTCGTCTTGCCCCGAACCGTGACCGACACCGGGACGATCTCGGCGGCGAACGCCTTCTCGTCAAGGGCCTTGCGAGCGCGGTTGTGGCTGAGAACGGCGTACTCGTCCTGGCGGGCGCGGCCGAGGCCGACCTCGAGGGCGCAGGCGTCGGCGAAGCAACCCATGGCCTTGCCGGCGTAGGCGTCGGTCAGGCCGTCGAACATCATCGAGTCGACGACCTCGCCGTTGCCCAGGCGGTAGCCCTCGCGGGCTTTGGGCAGAAGGTAAGGAGCGCGGCTCATGCTCTCCATGCCCCCGGCGAGGATCAACCGGGCGTCCCCCGCGCGGAGGATCTGATCGGCCAGCATCACCGCGCGCAAGCCCGACGCGCAGGCCTCGTTGATCGTCGCCGCGTGGACGCCGTTCGGCAGTCCGCCGAACAGCTCCGCCTGCCGGGCCGGGTTCATCCCCTGTCCGGCCGCGATGCAAGACCCCATCAGCACCTCGTCGACGCGATCGGCGGGCGCTCCGGTCCGCTCCATCAGCTCCCGAACGCAGGCCGCCCCCAGTTGAGGG
>CALCIC010000043.1 GCA_937907405.1 uncultured Isosphaeraceae bacterium
GTCGATCCGTCGGCCCGCTACACCCGCGCCGAGGAACTGGCCGAGGACCTCGACCGCTGGATCGCGGATCAACGGCTCCGGTTCGCGCCCGAGCCCTCTCGGCGCCGCGCCTTCGGCCGTTGGACCCGGCGCAACCGCCGGGGGGTGGCGATCGCGGCCCTGGCGCTGACGCTGTCGACGGTCACCGCCGCCGTCGTCGTCGACCAGGGGAGTCGAGCGTTGGCGGTCGCGCTCATGCGACACGCCGTCGACCACCTGGCGATGATGTGGGACGACGTCGCATGGTCGCCCTATTACTCCCAGCGACCGGGATTCCCCTCGCTCTGCGGCCGCGACTCGGTCGAGGAGATTCATAAGGCGACTCGGGCGTTGAGGGAATACAAGGTCCTGGAGACGGCGGACTGGCGCGAGTACGACGACTTCCGATGCCTGCCGACCGCCGATCGCGACGATCTGGAATTGTGGCTGATCGAGCAGACGTACCGCGTTTGTCGGGCCCTGGCCGACCGCCCCGACTCGCCCGAGGATTGGCGCCGCGCCCGCGAGCTGATCGATCGGGCTTGCGGCGCCGCCGCGCCGAGCGTCCTCGTCGCCCTGCGCGACCGGCTCGACGACCTGCTCGCGCCTCCGGGCGCGCCGTCTCGCGTTCAGGCCGCGGCCGCGACGCCCGCGGACCCTTGCGCCGAGGAATACCTCAACGGGATCGCCGCCGAGATGAACGACGCCTCCCCGGTCGACGGCCGACGACCGGGAGTGATGCACTGGAACCCCAAGGCCGACCCCTGGGACGGCTTGCCGGGACAGGGGGATGACGCCGCCAGCCTCGCCGCCGCTCTGGGGCACTACCGACGGCTGCTGGACATGCGTCCCGACTCGCTCTGGGGACGCTACCGATCGGCGACGATCGCATTCCGGCTGGGACGATGGGCCGAGGCGACGGACGGCATCGCGGCCTGTCTCGAAAGACGCCCCGGCAGTCCGGTCCTCCAGGGCTTTCTGGCGACCTGCCTGTTCAACCTCGAACGGCCGGACGCCGCGCTCGAAGCCAGCAATCAGGCCATCGACGCGGCCCCCGACCACGCCGAGTTCGTGCAGACCCGGTATTTCATCCGATCGGAAATGCCGTCGAGCCAAGGTCTTGAAGCCGACATTAAGCGTTATGAAATGCTCAAGAACTTGATTCCCGAATCGTTCTTCCGCAGCCCCACGCTGGCGGAGCTGTCGAACCCCCTGGGCGCGTCCGTCCCCGCCTCCCGGCGCGTGATGCCGATGGCGAGGCCTCGGAAATCGCCGTCGACCGTCGGCGACCCGTCCCAGGCCTTCGACGACCTCGACCCTGGCGAGCTGACCGCCCGCGCCGTTTTCGCGTCCAGGCTTTGGAATTCCGGCAAGACGGCGATCGCGGCGGTCGAGATCGACAAGATCATCGCCACCGATCCCAGCTACATCGCCGCGCGCGTCGATCACATGTGCCTGGCGATCGGCGACCGCCGGTTCGTCGAGGCCCGCGACGACCTCGATCAGATTCTCGACGACCCCAGGTTGGCCGAGTACCTGGCCTCGGCCTCGCAACGAGGCTGGACGTTGCTCGACGCCAGCCGCCGATTCGCCCTCAACGGCGAGATCCGCGAGGCCATCAAGCTCGCCAAGAAGACCGTGGAGCTGATGAAGCGGACGGGGGGGCCGATGGGTCGGGCTTACTACGCGCTCGCCCAGATCGAGAGCCTGGCGGCCCGGACCGAGCCCCGATGGATCGCGGACGCCGCAAAGCAATTGAGACAGGCCGTCCGAGCCAACCCCGATTTCGAACAGTGGTTTCTGCAAGACGAGGCGTTCGCGCCGGTCCGGCCGTCGATCCGGGCCAGATTGGCCGCCATGGGGCCTTGAGAGGCGGCGCCCGTCACGACGAGGCGGAGGCGGCGGGCGCGCGTCGGCGATCTTTCAACAGCGCGGCCACGCCGCAACTGGAGCAGCCCGAATGAGGCGATTCGGCGGAATCGGGGTCGGCCGCCTTCGACGCGCCGGGCGCCTTCGAGGTCGCGCCGCAGCCGCCGGCGCCGCAATCGCAATCGCCGCAACCCCCTTTGCGAGGCGCGGCCGCGGGGGCGTCGACGGGCGGTCGGGCCGTCGACGTCGCCAGGTCGGCCCGCAGGTCCTCGAAGTTGACGTCGAACTCGCAGGACGCCCGGAACCGCGCGCGGATCGGGCCTAGATCGAGGTCGTCGACGCCGATGTAGTGGAGCACGGTGGTCTGGTCGAGCAGGGGCTCGACGTCGATCAGCTCCAGCGGCCAGCCGGCTTCGGACACGATCCGTCGGCAGGCGTCGAACCGCGATTCGCGAAGCCGGTCGACCTCGCGTCCCAGCGCCAGATCGTCGTCGGCGGCGGGACGGAGCACCCGGAACGCGCCGCCCGAATCCTCGGCGGCGCGGTTTCGGGCGTTTGGGTCCGACGTCTCGGGAACGATGAGGACCTCGCCCAGCTCGACGCCCCGGCTGGTGCGGACGACGACCGCCCGCCCGCGCTCGAACCCCGGCGCGAAGCCGGCGTCGAGGGCGAACCACCCCACGCGCCCCATCAGTCCGTATCGGACCAGACAATCCGACGCCGACTCCATGCTCGAACCTTCTCCACGATCTGATCGAATCGAATCCGTCGCCGTTCCCGACGCCGCCGACGGAACCTATAATCGATTATACTTGATCGAGTAAGGAAACTCTGCCCGACCTGCTCGGGCGCGTCAAGGCGTTTACGACGGCGTCGGACTTCGCGAAGCCGAGCGGCCCCAACCTTCGCGGCGGCGTACGAGGTGGTGATGACAAGCGGCACGCGTTGCAAGTTCCAGGTCCGCGGTCTCGACTGCGACCACGAGGTCGCGCTGTTGCGCGCGGCGTTGAAGGATGCGCCTGGGATCGAGAGCCTTGGCTTCGACCTGATCAACGGCATGATGACCGTCGACTTCCGGGACGGCCGGGTCGACCCTCGCCGCTTCGCCGAGACGATCACGACGAAGAGCGGGCTGGAAACCACGGTCGTCGGCGACGCCGAGCCCCGGGCGGAGACCGCCTCGTCCTGGTGGCTGCGGCACGGCCGGACGACTACGACCATCGTCTCGGGCCTGGCGCTTGGATTGGGGATCGCCCTCGACTGGCTGGGCTCGCGGCGGCCGGCGGTCGCCCCGATGGCCGTGGCGGGGGGCGCGGGGGG
>CALCIC010000044.1 GCA_937907405.1 uncultured Isosphaeraceae bacterium
ACGAGCGAACGAGTGGAACTCAAGGCCGACCCCGCCACGATCGACGCCGCCGAGAACACGCCCGACCCCGGCTTCTGGAGCCTCGCCGTGGGCCTGGCCGCGCTGGACCGGGACCTTCGCCGAATCGGTCGCGCCGACCGCCGCGAGGAGGAAGACACGTCTCGACTCCTCAAGGACGCGTGGTCGGTCGTTCAGACCGCGCCCGCGGCGATGGAGACGGTCGACCGCGCGAGACCGTCGCTCAAGCAGTACGAAACCGCGGCGATGAAAGAACGCGTCCAGAGAAGCGGCGAGCGAGCGGAGCGCCAACGAGAAAAGGATCGAAAGCCGGGAGACGTAAGGCTCGGCCTCCTCCTCGACGATCGCGCGGTCCGGCTGCTCTGCGAGGGCGCCATCCAGCATGAAGACGCGCCGGTCGACGTCGTTCCCCAGAACTGGGAGGCCTTCGCGAAGTACGATACGCTGTCGTTCCACGTCGAGCGGCTTCGACAAGACTACGTTCCGACCGCCGCCAGCCTCCGAAGACTCGCCGACGACCTCGCCAGACCGCTCGGAATCGCGGAAAGCCGCGAGCGTTCGCGGGTCGGCCCCACCCTGCGGATCGTCACGGCGCCCCCCGCGAGCTCGTCGCTCAAGATCGGCGAAGACGGAAAGGCCGCGCTGACGATCGGCGTCGCAGCGCCCGAGGAGGGGATCATGCAGTCGGAGCCGATCCCCCGAGGAAGGGCGTTCCTCGGCATGGCCGCGCCGCCGCCTGGACTCAGGATCAGCGGCGAGGACGCCGCCGCTTCCAGCACGCCGCCAGGCAGGCTGGAGGAAGTCGGGCCCTCGGCGCAAGAAGGCCGGCCGGTGAAGTTCGTCATCAGCCAGGTGGACCTCAAGAGCAACGCGACCGCGTTCAAGGCCCTCGCAAAGATCTTCTTCCGGGGACGCGTGGATGAAGCCGGGGCGGCCGTCGTCGACGTGATTCCCAAGGCGTTTCCCAGCCTGATCCTCGTCGACGTCGCGCACGATCCGCATGATCTGGAAACCCGGTTCGGGAAAGGGGCGGCGGAGCGGATCGAGGATCAGTTCAAGCGACATCCCGGCGAAGGATACATGCACGAAGGGAAGAGCGCCGCATACGTCTTGACCTTCAAGAACGTCACGTTTCAGAAGCTCACCGCAACCTATAAACGGACGCTCACCGACCCCGGCGCCGCGGCCCAGCCGATCCCGATCGACGAGGCGGAGAAACAGCTCGTAATCGCTCCCGGGGCGAGCGTCCAGGTCACGGGCAAGGTGACTTCCCAGCAGACGCCCAAGGGACAGGCCCGCGATCTGAGAGTGGCCCTGAGCGTCAAGGAGAGCAAGGAAGTCGTGCCGGAGTTCGTCGTCAGGTTCCGGCAGATCGACCATACAAGCTACATGGACTTCGAGGAGTTCATCCGTCCCGACGATTTCGAGAGCGTCCGCCAGCAATGCTACGTGGTGCGGTTCACTCGACGCGCGGACGATCCGGTCAGAGAGCCGATCAAGGGGAGTGAACTCAGTTGCTCGATCGACGGCGTGACCGGCCGCGGCCTGAGCGCCGAGGCCGAGATCCTCCCCGGCGAGTCGATCAAGACCACGCGGCCCTACGTTCCCGGCAAGAACCAGTTCACCTGGACCGGCCGGATCGAGAACGAGGTGCTCAAGCCCAAGCAGGCGCCTTGAATGATCGACAAGCTGGTACGATGACGCTCGAATCAACGAGTTCGAGGTAGGGCTTGCGGCGTCAGGAACGCCGGGGCCTTCGCGGAGTGCGAACCATGGAACGCGGACGGCCCCACGAGCAGGACGAAGACAACAAAACGGTGCCGGTTTTCGCGACCGCCGAGCCTCGCCCCTCTCCTCAAGGCCCAGGCCTGCCGCCGACGACGTCGGAGGCGACCCAGGTCCAGTCCCCCCCCCCGGGGCGGACGAGCGAGCCGACGCACCGAGCGGATCTCTCGACCGCCATCGAACCGGGCGCGGTCCTGCTCGACAAGTACCGGGTGATTCGCAAGATCGGCGAGGGGGGGATGGGGAGCGTCTGGCTGGTCCAGCACATGGGGCTGGATGAAAATCGGGCGCTCAAGGTCATCAGCGAGGGGATCGCCGGCGACTCCCACGTCCGCGCCCGATTCGACCAAGAAGCCAGAATCCTCGCCAAACTGAAGCATGCCAACGCCGTGACGGTGCACGACACGGGGATCGTCGGCGACTCGGCCTACATCGAGATGGAGTACGTCGAGGGGGTCAACCTTCGACGTTTGATCACGCGCGGGAAGCCGAGCGAACCGTCGTTCATCCTCTGGATCATGCGAGGGATCTGCGACGTCCTCAGCACGGCTCACAACCGAGGGATCGTCCATCGCGACCTGAAGCCCGAGAACATCATGGTCGTGACCGATCCCGAGACCGGGCGTCGGACGGTGAAGGTGCTCGATTTCGGGATCGCCAAGATCATCCACAACGTCGGCGACGCGTCGGCGTCGACCATGAACACCGTGGGAGTCCTGGGCACGCCGGCGTATTCGAGCCCCGAACAGAACGCCGTCGAAATCGACGGCTCGCGCCGCATCCCCGTCGATCACCGCAGCGACGTCTACTCGTTGGGGGTCATGCTTTACGAGCTGTTGGCCGGCGAGTTGCCGTTCAAGGGCAACTGGACCCAGGTGCTCTATCAGCATGCGCGGGTCGCCCCGGAACCCCCCAGTCGCGTCGCGCCCCAGGCCGGGATACCGCCTGAGGTCGAGAAACTCGTTCTCCGTTGCCTGGAGAAGACGCCCGACCAGCGGCCGGGATCGGCGGCCGAGCTTTACAACGAGCTGCGCGCGGGCTTCGGCGACGTCGGCAGCGAGGAGCTCGAGCCGCACCACGAGCCCGGATCGAAAAAATCCGCGTTGCCGCTCCTGACGCCGCATCCGCACGCGACGCTGGAGACCACCATTCTCGACCGCCCCCGCCCCGCATGGCCGACGCGACGGGGCCTGATCGCTCTGGTTCTCGCGGCCGCGTGCCTCCCGGCCGCTTGGCTGTTCCGGCCCAAACATGAGGAGCAACGGACGCCGCCGCCCCCCCCGCCGCCTCCTCCTCCATTGATCACGGAGGTATCGCCGGACGTCGTCAAATACCTCGCGCAGCATTACGGCCGAAGGGTCTACAAGCCCGCCCCCGGGGCCGAAACGGTCGAGATCGAGGGGATTCGCTGGCCCTCCTCGATCGTTCTTGAGGACGATCAAAAACGCAAGCTGCGGCTGCACGACCGCGTCTACCTTCCGGAGGGTTCAGAACCCGCGACTTCCGAGGGCGCCGTCGGCGCGACGGGCTTGCCCCGGCTCGTGAACAACATGGTGCTGAAGAAGCCCATCCCGTTTCGACTGATCGAGGGCGGGACGTTCGAGATGGGGGACGACAGCCCGGAATTCAAGGGGGGCGCCGAGAGTCCCAGCCACAAGGTCAGCCTTCATCCGTACTACATCCAGGAGAAGGAAACGACGATCGGCCAGATCGATCAGTATTGCGCCGATGCGGGACGATCGCCCACCAGCCCTGCACTCCTCGAATACCGCGCGTCGAAGAACGACCTGGGAATGCCGGTCGAGGAGAGCCTCGACGCTTTTCCGGCGGTCTCGCTGCCTCGGGAATTCTGTGAAACCTACGCCCACGACCTGGGGGGCGAACTTCCCACCGAGGCGCAATGGGAGTTCGCCGCGCGTTCCCGGGGGACCCGCGATCGCTATGTCTGGGGGGGAGACGAGTTCGATCAAGGGAACGCCAACGTCCTGAGCATCGAGAGCAACGTCATCA
>CALCIC010000045.1 GCA_937907405.1 uncultured Isosphaeraceae bacterium
GCCGCCGGTGACCGTCTTCAAGCCGCTGAAGGGGCTCGACGAGGAGCTCGAGGAGAACCTCCGGAGCTTCTTCCGACTCGATTACCCGGTCTATCAACTGCTGTTCTGCGTGGCCGATCCGGACGACCCGGCGATCGCCGTCGTTCGTCGGCTGATGCTTGAATTCCCCGCCGCCGACGCCCGGCTGATCGTCGGCTGTCCGGCGTTCGGGCTCAACCCCAAGGTCGAGAGCCTGGCGGCGATGGCCCCGCACCGCAAGCACGACGTGATCCTGATCAGCGACTCGAACGTCCGGGCGCGGCCGTCGTACCTCCGCGAGACCGCCTGCTACCTGGCCGAGCCGGGGGTGGGGCTGGCGACGAACCTGTTCGTCGGCGTCGGCCAGCGTCGGGCGGGGGCGGTGATGGAGAACCTTCAGCTCAACGGTTACACCGCGGGAGGCATGGCCCTGGCCTCGACCCTGGGCGTCACCTGCGTGGTCGGCAAGTCGATGATGATGCCGGCGCGGGTGCTCGAGGCCATCGGCGGATTCGCTGGGGTCCGCAACCTGCTTGCCGAGGATCAGGGGGTCGGCGGCCTGGTCCGCAAGGCGGGCTCCTCGATCCGGCTCAGCCATCACGTGATCGAGAACGTGAACCGCAACCGCGACTTCACCTGGTTCCTCAACCGGCACTCGCGATGGTTCAAGATCCGCCGCCGGATGGCCCTGCCGGCGTTCCTCCTCGAGCCGCTGGCGAACCTGGCGACGATCGGCCTGGTCTGGGCGTTCTCGGGCGACTCGGGATTGGCCTGGGGGGGCTTGCTCGGCCTGGTCGGCCTGGGGATGGCGCGCGACGCCTTCCAGACCCGCTGGCTGGGAGGGCCGAGGATCAAGCTGCGTCACCTGCTGTACAGCCCGATCAAGGACGTGATGCTCCTGCCCCTCTGGTTCGACGCCCTGGTCAACTCGCGGGTCCAGTGGCGCGGGCATCGGTTCCACGTCGGCCGGCTGACCCGGCTGCGGGCGGCCCGCCCCCCCCGCGACGTCCGCCGCCGGATGCGCCGGGCCCGCCGCCGTCGCATCCAGCATGGCGCGTCCGGGGGCTTCACCAGCCGGCTCCGGTTCTGGTCCGAGGATTCGAGCAAGCCGGGGGCGTGAACGCCCATTGGTTTGGGGACAAGGCCGAGGCGGTCGTCCCTTCTCCCGGGGGGGCTGACGACCCGACGCTTTTTGCATGAGGGACCACAGTCGGCGACGCCGGATTCGGAAGATCAGCCCGACGCGCAAGCGAGGGTTCAACATACGTGGGCTGCAACGAGCCCTTCAAACCTCCCAGGCGAACCCTCGCTTGCGCTTCGGGCTTGTATTCCTAGGCCCATACGAATCCGTGTCGGGTCGTCTTTCAGCGGGTCGAAAGGAGCCTCTTGATGGAAGCAGACGCCGACGCATCGGAATCCGATGCTCCTTCGAACTCCCCTCTCCGACGACTCCTCGTCGTCCTGGCCTTGCTCGCGGTCTTCCAGGGCCGCGCCCTCGGCGACGCGCTCGACGACGTGCGCGCGCGGGGGCTGCTGCGGTACGGCGGCGACATGGAAGGGGGCGGCCCCTACGCCTTCCCCGACCCCGCGAGCCCGCGCGACGTGACCGGCTTCGAGGTCGAGATGATGCGGCTGTTGGCCCGCGACCTCCACGCCGCGGCCGAGTTCGCGCAAGGGCAGTGGGACAAGCTGCTGCCGGTCCTCGACTCGAAGCGGGTCGACGCGGTCGTCAACGGCTACGAGTGGACCGAGGTCCGGCTCCGCGACCACCTGGCGACCCGGCCCTACTACGTCTATCAGCTTCAGTTGATGGGCCGCAAGGGGGGCGAGGCCCACGCCTGGGCCGATCTGAAGCGACGTCGGCCCGACGGCCGGAAGTGGACGGTCGGCGTGCTGGTGGGCTCGGCGGCCGACGTCTTCGCCGACGGGCAGGCCGGCGACTCGATCGAGGTCGTCCGGTTCGACGGCGCGACCGACGCGATGCTCGCGGTCCAGAACGGCCAGTACGACTTCACCCTCCAGGACCAGCCCGCCGCGCTTTACTACCGCGGCCGATTCCCGGGGCTTGAACTCGTCGGCCCGCCGGAGTCGCACGGCTATTACGTGATCTACACCCGCAAGGAAGACGTCCGCCTCCGCGACGCGCTCGACCAGGGCCTGGGCCGGCTGATCGCCTCGGGGGAGCTGCGGCGGATCGACGAGCGGTACGGGATCTGGACCGAGGCCCAGGCCGAGCTGACCCGGTTCGACGGCCCGATCGCCACGGTCGACGGCGGACGGACCGCGACCGGCTGGGAGCTGCTGAGTCGATACCGGTCGCGGCTGCTCGACGCGGCGGTCGTCACGCTCGCGTTGTCGTTCGGCTCGATGCCCCTGGCGATGGCGCTCGGCCTGGCGATCGCGCTGGGGCGGCTGTACGGGCCGCCGATCGTCCGGGCCGTGCTGGGCGCATACGTCGAGCTGATCCGGGGGACGCCGCTGATGCTCCAGCTCTTCGTCCTCTTCTACCTGCTGAAGCTCCCCCCCTGGGTGGCGGGGATCGGCGGG
>CALCIC010000046.1 GCA_937907405.1 uncultured Isosphaeraceae bacterium
CCTGGGCAGCGTGTTGCGTTCGGCAACAGCCGCGTCAGCCATTCCCTCGCTCGCGTCTCGGTCTTGTAATCCCGAGGGCTTATTCGAGCGGGACAGGGTCGACAGGATAATTAGGAGGCGGTCAATGACCACGTTGCGGATTTCTTCGGGCGTCGGCGGTCTCGTCCTGTGCGTCATGTCGACGGTGATCGGAGCCTCATGGGCCGTGTGCGAGGAGCCGGCCGAGAAGCCGAAGCCGATCATCCTGTTCGACGGCAAGACGCTCGACGGCTGGAAGAAGACCGACTTCTACGGCGCGAAGGACGTCGACGTCCGGGTCGCCGACGGCGCGATCGTGCTGCCGATGGGTACGTCGATGACCGGCATAACCACGACGCGCACCGACCTGCCCAGGACGAATTACGAGCTGACCTACGAGGCGATGCGGACCGAAGGCGTCGACTTCTTCGCGGCGGCCACGTTCCCGGTCGGCAAGGCGTATCTGTCGCTCGTCAACGGCGGCTGGGGGGGCCACGTCACGGGGATCTCGAGCCTCGACGGCGCCGACGCCTCCGAGAACGAGACGACGCAGAGCTACACTTACAAGAACAAGACCTGGTACAAGTTCCGCGTTCGGGTGACCGACCAGGCGGTTCGGTGCGCGGTCGACGACAAGGAACTGATCGCGGTCGACGTCTCGAATCGCCACCTGAGCACGCGGGTCCAGGTGCGCGCGAGCGAGCCGTTGGGATTCGCGACCTGGGAGACCGCCGGGGCCGTCCGCAACATCCAGATCCGCCCGCTCACCGCCGCCGAGGTCGCCGCGGCGAAGGTCGTCGAACCCTGACATGACCCGTCGGGGCGGGCGTGGTACCGTTGAGATCGACAGCCGGCGACCGTCGCGCCGAGCCTGTTCAGGCGTCGGGATCGAGCACGTCGAGGGGATCGATGGGTGACCTGGATCGAGGGTCGGTGAGCCACTGGCTGGGCGATCTGAAGCTGGGGGACATGGCCGCCGCGCAACCCCTCTGGGAGCGTTATTTCGGCCGGCTGGTGGAGCTGGCTCGGGCCAAGCTCCGGCGGCTGCCCCGGACGGGCGCCGAGCAAGACGAGGAAGACGCCGCGCTCTCGGCCTTCAACAGCTTTTGCGCCGGCGCGGCGCGAGGGAAGTTCCCCAAGCTCGACGACCGTGAAGACCTCTGGAAGCTGCTCGTCGTGATCACCGCGCGCAAGGCGATGGCGCAGGCGAACCGTCACGGCCGCATCAAGCGCGGCGGGGGCCGGATCGTCGAGGAGGCCGACGCGAACGCCAAGGGGCTCGACCTGGTCGCCGGCTCCGATCCCTCCCCCGAGTTCGCCGCGATGGTCGCCGAGGAGTTCCAGCGGTTGCTCGACGCGCTCGAGGACGACGGCCTCCGCGACGTGGCCGTCCGCCGCATGGAAGGCTACACCTGCGACGAGATCGCCGAGCACCTCGGCTGCGCCCGGCGCACCGTGGCCCGTCGGCTCGACCTGATCCGCCTTACCTGGCTCGAATACAACGGGTGGGCTCCATGCTGAACCGCGACCGCGAGCGAGTTCAGGGGCGATCATCCCACGCCCCACGAGTACCTGGAGCGGTTCCCCGATCTCGCCGAGGCCGTCAACGCCCTGCTGGGACAAGCGGCCACGATCGGCCTCCTGGTCATGCGGTGTCAGGCATGCGAGCCGATCGGCTTCGCGAACACATGATGAAGTCTTGCTCAGAATGGCGAGCCGGCCTCGTGTCGCGGTTGACGGTGTTGCAAGTCGCGCCTAGAATCGCCGTCAGCATCGCACGGCTTCGTGTGGATTGAAGACGGCGCGAGGCAGGAACGGTCGGTCAGCCGAAAGCCGGCCGCTCAACCTTTTCACCGCATGCATCGAACGGCTGTGGTGGCACGATCGCGGGACGAAACCCGATGTGACGGCGATGTTCGCCTTCGGTCGGGCACGGATCCGTCTCCCGAAGACATCAGGAGGATGACATGGCACGGACTCGCACGCATCGGTACGGATTGCTAGTTCTCGCCGCTCTCACCGCATTTTCGCTGGGGACGGTGGACGCCAGCCCGATCCCGCTCCAGATCACATACAGCACGTCCGGTCCCGATGTGCCCCGAGGGCCGTCGGCGCTCAGCCCCTACGAGTTCCGCCCTGTCACGGACGGCGTGGCCGCGTTGGGCTCGGACCTGAAGCTGGGGACGCTGCTCATTCATCGTCAGCAGCCTAGCCCGACCATGCCAACGATGGCCATTCCCTTTCCGATCGAATTCCGGGTGACGAAGGTCGGAGAGGAGCCCGTTTCCCCGGGCGGCGCGAGCGTTCAGATCGACAACTTCATCAACCACTATATCCAAGACGATGGGACGGTCGTCGGTAACATGGAGACGTTCATTCATATGGATCCGATCGACGGAGGCAAGTACGACCCGATTCAGGTCGGGCCGATCAGCCTGACGCTGAAGCCGGTCGCGGTCCCCCCGACCTGGGACCAAAGGCCTGATCAGGAAGTCGTCGCCGTCGACGTCCTCGCCCGCCTCGACGGCACTCCCGTCCCTGAACCCAGCGTGCTGCTGATCTTCGCCGCGGCTGCGGGCTTCGGCTGGAGACGGCTCGGAAATCGGAAACCTCGGCGTTCCTGAAGGGCCGCCGCCCGAGTGCCGTCGACGCGAGACGGCACTCGCGTTCGTTGATCGCTTCATCCTTGAGAACCACACCATGGCGATTGTTCAGGGACGACGCGGTCACAAGCCAACCCGTGCGACGAACGAGCGGCTTCGGCGCTCTGGGTTCGTAGCCGGATGGATCGGTTTCAGCAGGGCGGCTGTGGTAGAATGTCGGAGTCGTCGCATCCGACCGGGAATTCCTCCTCGCCTCTCATGCAGAACCGGAGCCGATCATGAGCCGCGCGTTGCTTGTCATCGACGTGCAGAGCGATTACTTCAGCGGCGCGTCGCCGATCACGCATCCGGCGGTAATCTCGACCGGATTCTGACCGTGACGGACTCCGCGGAGAGGAAGATCCCCGTCGTCGTGGTCCGGCGTCGCACGGCGGATGGGCCGCTCTTCCACAAGGGGTCGAGGGCGCGGGTGCTTCACCTCGGAGGCGGCGGGACTGAACTGCGAACCGCGGATCTGTGATCGAAAGGCGGCCCGTCGGCTCGACCTGATCCGCATGACCTGGCTCGAACACGACGGACGCTCCCCATGCTGAACCGCGACCGCGAGCGAGCTTCCGGCCCGGACGCGCTGGCCGCGGCCCGTCGCGTCCACGCGGTCTGCGAGCGGTTCGAGGCCGACAGCCGAGCCGGCGCCCGTCCCCGGATCGAAGACTACCAGGGCGCGGTCGACGGCCCGACCCGCGCGCTGCTGGTCAAGGAGCTCATCGCGCTGGAGATCGAGCTGAGACGGGCCCGGGGCGATCATCCCACGCTCCATGAGTACCTCGAGCGGTTCCCCGATTTCGCCGAGGCCGTCAACGGCCTGTTCGGACAGGCGACCACGATCAGCCTCTCTCCCGATCAAACCCACCTCTGGCCCCGGCCCGGAACGACGTTGCAGGCGAGCGGACTGTACGGCGACCATTCCGGGCCGTCGGCGTCGAAGCTGAAGTCCACCCCGCTGGTGAAAGGCGAACGGTTCGGCAAGTACGAGTTGATCGCCGAGCTGGCGCGGGGGGGGATGGGGGTGGTCTACCGGGCGCGCGACACGGTCTTGAACCGCGAGGTGGCGGTCAAGATGATCCTCTCCGGCGCGCTCGCCACCGACGACGAGCGAGCCCGGTTCCGCCGCGAGGCCAGGCTTGCGGCGAACCTCGACCATCGCAACATCGTGCCGATCCACGAGGTCGGCGAGCAGGACGGCTTCCTCTACTTCACGATGCGACTGGTCGAAGGGGGCTCGTTGGCCGATCGCGCTCCGTCGTACCGGGGCGACGCGCGCGCGGCCGGGCGGTTGATCATCGTCCTGGCTCGGGCGATCCACTACGCCAACGGCAAGGGCTTCATCCACTGCGACCTGAAGCCGGCGAATATTCTGATGGATCGCGACGGCGTCCCCCAGATCACCGACTTCGGCCTGGCGCGGCTGGCGTCCGGCGACAGCTCGCTGACCGGGTCGGGGGCCGTGATGGGGACTCCCAGCTACATGGCGCCCGAGCAAGCCTCGGGCCAGCGCCACGAGATCGGCCCCGCGACCGACGTCTACGGCCTGGGGGCGATCTTCTATGAGTTGTTGACCGGCCGGCCGCCGTTCCAGACGCCGACCTCGATGGAGACGGTGCTTCAGGCCCTGTACAACGAGCCGGCCCCCCCCCGCGAGATCCGGCCCGAACTCCCCGTCGAGTTGGAAAGCGTCTGCCTGAAATGCCTGGAGAAGGCGCCGGAGGATCGATACCCCTCGGCCGAGGCGCTCGCCGACGAACTGGTCCGCTGCCTCCAGGGGGAGACGATCGACGCCACGGGGAGGATTCGCAAGTTCAAGCGTTGGACCCGACGCGAGCCCGAGGTCGTCTCGCGGCTCTTCGGCCTGGCGCTCGTCAGCCTGATGACGGAGTACAACTACCACCTCGCGCTGCCGAACCCCGATCCTCCCACGCACTTCAACGTGCAGGCGGTCCTGGCGCTCTGGGCGGGCCTGACGCTGCTGTTCCACCGGCTCCATCGCACCGGGATGCGCTCCGACGAGGTCCGTCGGCTCTGGTCGATCGGCGACGTCTTCTGCCTCACCGTGCTGCTCCGATTGCTCGGCGATCTGGACACCCCGCTGCTGGTCGGCTATCCGCTCCTGATCGCCGCCTCGGGCCTCTGGTTCCGTGAGCGGCTCGTCTGGTTCACGACCGGGCTCTCGGTGCTCGGCTACCTCTGCCTCTACTTCCTCGCCGGCCTGCACTGGACGCGCGGCGCGGCCTCGTGGACCTGGCCCGAGGTCCAGCCGGACGGCAAGGTGTTCGTCGCCTGTCTGGCGTTGACGGGCTTCGTCGTCGCGCGGCTGGTCCGGCGGTTCCTGGTCGTCAGCCAGTATTACGAGGTCCGTCACAATGCCTGACCGACGACGATCAGGGATTCGACGCGATCCGCCGGGCCGAGTCGACGTCGAGGCGGATCTGGCCGAGCAGGTCGTCAAGCCCGGCGAAGGCTCGGGTGGGACGCAGCCGTTCGAGCAGCTCGAGCTCGACGGTCCGGCCGTAAAGGTCCCCCTGGAAGTCGATCAGATGGGCCTCGACCTTGCGGACCTGTTCGCCGAAGGTGGGGTTGGGGCCGATGTTGCAGGCCGCCGGCCACGACCGCGACGCATCCCCCGGATCGATCGCCCGCGCCGCGTACACGCCGTCGGCGGGGATCATGGTGTCGACGGCGTCGAGGTTGGCGGTGGGGACGCCGATCCCCGCCCCTCGCCCCGCGCCGTGGACGACCCGCCCTCGAATCCGATACGGCCGACCGAGCAGGCGGCGGCCCTCGGCGACGTCCCCCTCGGCGAGCGCCTGGCGAATCCGCGACGACGAGATCAACCGGCCCTCGTCGAGGGCCGGCTCGGCGACCTCGAAGGCCAGTCCCTCCTCGGCGCACCATCGCCCCAGGGTCTCGACGTCGCCGCGGCGATCGAGGCCGAAGAAGAAGTTAGGCCCCTCGACGAGCCCGCGCGCGGCGAACTGGCCGAGGATCACCTGTTCGAAGAACGCGCGAGCCGTCAGTTCGAGCAGCCAGGGCCCCGTCCGGAAGACGGCCACCCCGGACGCGCCGGCGGCGCGGAGAAGCTCGTACTCGCGCTCCGGCCAAACCAGGGGCGCGGGCGTCTTGTCCGGACGCAGCAAGGCGACCGGGTGAGGGTCGAACGTGACCGCCAGCGCCGGCGCGCCAGCCGCGTCGGCCTTGCTTCGAAGCGCGGCGATCAACTGGCCGTGGCCGCGATGAACGCCGTCGAAGTTGCCGATCGTGATGTACGCCCCACGGGCCGAGGCCGGAAAATCGCGGACGTTCTCGATCGTGATCACCGACGCGTTTCCCCGCCCGTTTCGGAATTCAAAACCGCGCTCGCCCCCTTGATTATCGCCCGACCGCGCGCGCAAGGTCAATGCGGACCGGCCGACTCCGGCCGACCGTCTCTCGCCTGAAGGATCCTCTCCACCATGAACATCTTGATTATCGGCGACGGCGAGGACGAACGCGACTGGGCCGACTGGGCGATCGAACAGGACGGACTCGACGTGATCGCCGTCCATCCGGGGTTCGCGCCCGGCTCGCCGTTCGACGACGACGCGATCGCGGATCTCGACGAGGCCCTCGCCGCGCCGGGGCTGGACGCGGCGATCATCGGCGGGCCCGTCGCCGAGCGGGCCGAGGCGCTCCGACGCGCGGCGGCCGAGGGGCTCGCCGTCGTCTGCCTTCATCCGCCGGGCCTGGATTCCGAGGCGTTCTACCAGATCGCGATGAGTCGGCAAGAGACGGGCGCGGTGGTCGTCCCCGATCTTCCGCTCCGGCTTCATCCCGGAGTCGACCGGCTCCGCGCGGCGATCGCCGACGGCTCGCTCGGCGCGTTCCGGACGATCCGCCACGAGGCGGCCGTCGAGGCCCACGACGACCTCGTCCGCGTCGGCTTCTCCCGCGCCGTCGACGTCGTCCGGGCGGTGCTCGGCGAGATCGAGGCGCTCACCGCCAGCGGCGACCCGCCCGGCGTGAGTCCCGAACATGAGCTGATCGTCCACCTCCGCGCCGAGGGGGGCCGTCGCGCCGAGATCCGGCTCCCCTCCGAGACCGCCCGCCTGACCCTCGTCGGCGCGCTCGGATCGCTGACGCTCGAATACGACCCGCGCTTCGAACGTCCGGCGCGGTTGATCCAGCGGACGTCGGGACGCAACGACGAACAGGCGACGGACCTCGGGCCCTGGGACGCCCGCGCCGCCGTCTTCGACTCGCTTCGCGCCGCGAGGGCGCTTGAGGCCGACGCCGACGTCCGCCTCGCCCCCGCGCCCAACCTCCACGACGGCACCCGATCGATGGAGTTGACCGAGGCCGTCGTCCGCAGCCTCCGCCGCGGCCGGACCGTCGACCTTCACTATGAGCGGATCAGCGAGGCGGCCAGCTTCAAGTCGGTCATGACCTCGGCCGGCTGCATGCTCCTGCTGGGCTCGCTGGTCGTGCTCCCCCTGGCCCTCGCCGGCCCGGCGCTCGGGTTCAACCAGTCGATCTACGCCGCCTATCTGATCCTCCCGCTCCTGATCCTGTTCGCCGCCCTCCAGTTGTTCCGGTTCGGCATCAAGCCCGACCCGAGCCGCCAGGCCGACGACCTCGACCAACCGGGGCCGCCGC
>CALCIC010000047.1 GCA_937907405.1 uncultured Isosphaeraceae bacterium
TCGTGGTCGAGCTTCGGGTAGTTCTCGGTGTGGTTGTGGAAGCCGAGCCAGATCCTGTGCTTCTCGGCGAACGGCGCGAGCTTCTTGGCCACGGCGTCGTTGCGTTCCAGGGTGATCCCCGTCGCGCCGAGCGCCTTGGCGATCTCGAAGTTGAGATCGATCGCCTCGTTCGTCGGGCCGAACGGGATCTTGTGGACGTGGATGTTGACTCCCGCGTCGTTGTACAACTTGCGCAACGCGACGCACCTGGCCAAAATCGCCTCGCGCTCGGCGTCCGACAGCCTGGGCCACTTGGCCCCGACGCCCGACAACCCGGTGTACGCCTGGATCGGGGTCTCCTTCAGCTCGACCTCGCTGAGGCCGTCCGTGACGAGGGCCCTGAGCGTGTCCTCGGCCGAGGTGATCTCGCCGCGGTAACTGTACGTGTTGCAGCCGATCCGCACGCCTCCGAAGACGGAATTCGGCTTCTCGGCAGCCCCCCCCAGGACGATCCGCGGCATCGCGGCGCACGCGGCCGCGGACACGGCGCCGCCGAGGAAGGATCGGCGGTTCAACGCCCCGTCAAACTGGTTTCGCAAGGACATGGCTTTTCCTTTGGCGGCGAAAAGGGTCAATACGGCGAAGAAGGAGATAGGACGCTGTTTTGAAGACCGAACGCGAATCCAGGCGCCATGACTCCCTTTGAATTGTTCGAAACGCCTTCGTGGCGACGCCCCGTCAGCCCCGGGCCGCCACCCATCCGTAAGGTGTGTAGGTGCATTCATACGAGCCGTCGTCGAACAGGTCGACCAGGGCGTAGCCCTCGGCGAATCCCCGGTTCTTCCCCTTCCACCACGCCCCGCAGACCGCGCCGTTGCAGTGGAAGTTGACCCCCCTGATCTGGATGTGCTCCACCTGATGCAGGTGGCCGCTGAGGCACGCCTTGACGTTCGGGTGTCTGGACAGCAGGTTCACGATCATCCCGGCGTCGGCGTGGACGTGCCCTTCCTCGATGATGATGTTGCCGAGCTTGTCGCGCGGGTTGGTGATCGGCAGGGCGGAGACGATCGGGACGTGCGACCAGATCAGGATCGGCGTGGTCCGGGGCGTATCGGCGAGCTCGCGGCGGAACCTGTCGAGCTGTTCCTCGTCGAGGGAGGCCGAGGGCGACCCTTCCCGGTTCGGCCCGGCGGGCTGCACGCCGTCCAGGGCGATGAAATGCCAACCGGCGCGGTCGAAGCTGTAGTAACGCCGTTCGAGCCCGAGGTACTGGAGGGCCCACTTCTTGCCATAATCGGGCTCGTCGCCGGTCGCGAGGCTCTTCTCCTTCTCCCATCCCCAGATGTCATGATTGCCGATGCAGGAATGGAGTGGGATCGAGTTCTCCCCCTTCAGGACCCGGTTGTAGACGTCCCACTGGAGCTTGGTCCGGTCGTGCGTCTGCCGGGCGCCGTCCATCACGTGGTCGCCGCCGGTCAGGATCAGGTCGGGCTTTTCCGCCAGCGACTGGACGTGATGAAGGCAGGCGGTCATCCCCTCGGGGGCGCGGCGCTCGGGCTGGACGTGGATGTCGGTGAGGTGCGCCACGCGGAGCACCCGGCGGCGATCGACGGCCCTCGCGCGGCCGGGTCGGCCGGCGGCGAGGACGCCGACGAGCCCCCCCGCGACCTTCAGGAAGTCGCGCCGATCGAAGCCCTCGTCGTTCGCGCTCTCAGGATGCGCCCGAGTCATGGCCGGAACTCCTTGGGTCACTCGCGAGGGACGAGGAAGGTCGGGGTTTGCGGTTCGCGGGTCCGGGGCGTTTCTCCCGATTTCGCCGACAGCCACGTTAGCCATGGGCGAGCGCCCTCGCAAGGAGATACCGCAAGGTCGCGGGTTGATTCAGGCCGGCGCTCGACGATTCGGGCGGCTCCAGCGAATCCGCGCCAGGAGCGTATCGCCGCTCCAGCCGTCGTCCGGCCGCGTCTCGCCCACCGTCACCCACGACTCGTCGGGCGAAGCGGCGACCGTGTGGAAGTTGCCCATGCGGGCCACATGCTTCGGAGCGGCGACGCCGTCGCCGATCAGGGGCAGGACCACGCGCTCGCTCGCCCGGATCAGTTGCAGGGCTTTTCGATCCACCTCGGCGACGTACAGCGGCGCCCGCCAACGCATGACGTTGACGTTCTCAACCGCCTTGCGGGTGTAAACGAGGAAGGGACGCTCCGAATGGATCAGCCAGTGCTGCTGGGTGGAACTCATCGCCAGCGGCTCGCCGTCGTCCCACCGCCAGGGCCTCGGCGGTTCCCAGCGCAGGCCGTCGTCGGAGGCCGAGACGTATCCGCGTCCGTCCTCGGCCCGGATGGTCAAATAGAACCGGCCGTCCAAAAGAGCCAGCGACGGCTCCAGCAGTCCTCGACCGGACGTGTTGGTCAGTTCCGAGCCCGCCTCGCGGACGCGAAGCTCTCGGCCGTCGAACGAGCAGCGGACCGTCGTGACCGAGCGCTGAGGGCGGCCTTCTGGACCGAAGGACAAGGGGACGAGCACGTCGCCGCCGTCCAGGACCACCCGCTCCGAGCAGCCGCAGGTGTAGATGTCCGAGGCCCGAGGGTCGTCCCAGTCGAGGCGTCGGGGCGTCGACCAGCGTCCGTCCGGGGATCGGACGACGTAGACCGGCCACCGCCGTCGTTGCGGCTGGGCCAGCACGCCCCCCTTGTAGTAGACGTTGTGCCCGACGGCCAGCACCGAGCGCGTCGGCGGATGGTACTGCGGGACCACGTCGCAGGTCCCTTCCTCCCAGCCGTCGCCCAGGCCCCGGCGACCCAGGCCGGGGATCGGCTCCGGTGGGCGCCAGGAGCGGCCCAGGTCGTCGGAAGTCGTCCAGTGGACCGGCCCGAACACGTCCGAGCCGCTGACGGACTGAAGCGTCATCAGGGCCGTGGCGTTCCCCTCGGCGGGGATCATGCAAGGGCGGGGGTGGAACCACGTCGTTCCACCTCCGCGACCGGGGTAAATGACCTTCCGCTCGATGCCGGCGATCAGGCCGTCGTCGCGAACGTCGTCGTCGGCTTCGGAGGCCGGTGGACTGACGGAGCCGCCCGCCGTCAGACAGGAGACGATGCCGACCCCCGCGCCCAGGAAGCGGCGCCGATCGAGCGGTGTGCTGTTGGCTTTCATGATGCCTCCTGAGTATCGGCTTGCGGCGGCATTGGTTTTGCCGATTCGGCCGATCTTTCCAGTTTTGCTGATTTGTCTGCGCGGTCATGCAGGGCGAGATAGGGCTGGTCGTACAACCAGCACCCTCTCCAATACATTCCATCCTACGTACCTGAAGTGCGTGGTCAGGTTAACGCGACTTTGGGTTCTTCTGAAAAGTTTCCGGCGATCGGCTCAGGGCGCCGGGAGGGGCTG
>CALCIC010000048.1 GCA_937907405.1 uncultured Isosphaeraceae bacterium
ACGCCGCTCGGATCATGAGAAACAAACGACTTACGGCATAAATGAAATTTCCTCGCCAGCGGGGGGATCGCCCGGGGAAGCTCGCAACGTTCGTCGCGTCCCATGGATGTCGTCCTCTCGCGGGCGCGTCGGGCTGGTAGTCGCGTCCCACGGATGTCGTCCCCTCGCTGGCGCGTCGGGCTGGTAATCGAATCTCCCGGCGTCGCCGACGACGGAATCGCGATCAAAAAGTGTCGGGTCGTCAGTCGGGGGGGGGAACGGTTGTTGACGCCATGATATGCGTGCGGCTCGCCGTTACTTCTTGTCGATGACGAACTTGTTGGGCGTGCCTTCGAGCGCGCCGCCCGGCTCGGGCCGCCAGAAGACGGATTCCTCGATCTTCTTGGCCAGGGCGAAATCCTTGTCGGTGATCCCGCCGGCCGAGTGGGTCTTGAGCTTGATCCAGACCTTGCCCCAGGTCACCGACAGGTCGGCGTGGTGGTACGCGGCCTCGCAGAGGAAGCCGACGAGGTTCACCACCTGGAGCGTCGTCTGCCAGCCGTCGGTGCTCACCTTCCGGCGCAGCCAGCCGTCTTCCAGATACCAGGCGTTCAGCCCCAGTTCAGCCGTTTTGGCGGCGATCTCGTCGTTGTTGTAAACCTTCTCGTCGCTCATCGGGGGCTTCCTTTCAGGTGGCTGACGACTCTGCACTGATGAATCAACCTTCACCGTCGGCGCCGCCGGGATTTGCTTGTCAGCCCGACGCGCCGGCGAGGGTTATCGCGTTGTAATTTGCGGTGCAAGTTGCAGGCCGCGCATGTTGAACCCTCGCTTGCGCGTCGGGCTGACGGATCGAATCCGGCTTTGTTTGTCAGCCCGACGCGCAAGCGAGGGTTTTTGTGTTGTAGTCAGCGGGATTGGTTTCGGCCCACATAGGATGTCAGTTCTTGCGGGCGCCGGGGATCGGCCCCCGCGTCGCCAGCCGGACCCGGCCGATGTACATGTCGGACGCGATGTAGAGGACCGATCCGTCCTCGCCGAACGCGACGTTGCCCGTGGCCTCGCCGGTGTTGAGCGTCCCCAGGTGCTTGCCGTCGGGCGCGAAGATGTAGACGCCGCCGGGGCCGGTCGCGAACAGGTTGCCGTTCACGTCGACCTTCAGGCCGTCGGGCAGGCCCTTGTTGGCCGGGCCGACCTTCGAGGTCACGTCGGCGAACAGCCGACCTTCGCCGATCGTGCCGTCGTCCTTGACCGGGAACGCCGTCCAGGTCGCCCGCTTGAAATCGGAGTTGGCGACGTACAGCGTCTTCTCGTCGGGCGAGAACGCGATCCCGTTGGGGAAGGTCAATTCCTTCGTCAAGAGCGTGGTCGAGCCGTCGGGCTTGACCCGATAGACGCCGCTGAACGGGATCTCCTTGGCGGGATCGTCGTTGAGCTTGACCAGGCCGTACGGCGGATCGGTGAAGTAATAGTCGCCGTTGGATTTGAAAACGCCGTCGTTGGGGCTGTTGAACCGCTTGCCGTCGTAGCGGTCGGCGATCGTGGCGAAGCCGCCGTCCTTCTCCAGCCGGGCGATCCGGCGGTCGCCGTGCTGGCAGAGGACGAGCCTTCCCTGGTGGTCGAAGGTCAGGCCGTTCGAGCCGGGTTCGCCCGCGCGTGGGTCGTTTCCGGTGTATCCGCTGGGCTTGAGGAACAGGCTGGTCCCCTTGCCCTTCTGGTACTGGAAGACCGAGTTCTTATTGGTGTCGGAGAACAGCAGCCGGCTGCCGGCCGCGTCCCAGACCGTCCCTTCCGACCAGTCGAACCCCTCGGCGACGCGCTCGATGCGGGCGTCGGGCGGAACGATCGCGTCCAGTTTGGGGTCGAGCCGTTCGATCTTCCCGAGCGTCGGCGCGTCGGTCTCGTCCGCCGCGTCCACGGCTCCCGTGGACAGGAGGCAGGCCGAGAAGGCGAGGGCCGCGAAACGTAGTGTCTTCATCGGTGGGGAGAACTCCCGATTAACGTGCCTCGAAATTCGACCGCCGGCGCGGGTCGTCACGATTACGAGGGTATCGGGCGCGGCGGTCGACCGCAACGAGGCTGCGGGCCGTGATCAGAGGTGGATCCCCACGAGGATGGCGTACACCAGAAGGGCGGTGAAGAGCGACCAGATCCACGCCTTGATCTGGGTGCGCAGCCGGGGGGGCGTGCGGGCCGAAGCCTCTCCCAGCCGCCACCGCCGTTGCGTCTCCTGGCAGGCGTGCCCGCGCGACCGGATCGCGAAATCGGTGAGGCCGCAGTCGAGGCAGTGATACTGGATCAAGAGGGGGCAGAGGGCGATGAGGACCAGGGCGACCACGAAAACCGGCAGGTTCCGGGTCCGCAGCGAATAATGGAGCACGGCCCAGGCCGCGACCAGCCCCAGGATCGCCGGCAGCGGGTTGGCGACCAGGCGGTGGTACTCGGCGACCTTGTCGCCGAACGCGTTCCGCGGCCGATGGCGGGCGCGAGGGGTGTCGAGGTCCGGATCGAACGTGGACATGGTTGAAGCCTTCGTCAGCATCGCCGCATCGTCGAACATGACGCTTTCCATGATATCGTTCGCGGCGTCCCGCGCGAGTTCAAGACCTCAGTGGATTTCGGGCCACGGTCCGTTTTCTATGACGTTCGTAAGATTAAGCTCGCTCGACGCACGACTCGCTCCCGGACGGACTTTTGTCCTGAAAACAGTTCAGCCAGGTCGCTGAACAGGCCAGGGAGGAACACCTCCAGCCGATGGATCGTCGGCTGGCCTCGTATTCGACAAGCCTGGCGTGTCCCTCCGTGGGCGAAGCTCCGGACGGAGCGGGGGCCGGGCGGGGATCTAGGACTTGGCGACCAACTCCGGGATCGCTTGGCCGTTGGAGACGATCGGGACCGGCCGCCCCAGGCGGTCGGGGATCGTGATCCGTTCGTAATCGATCCCGAGGTGGCGGTAGATGGTCGCCAGGAAGTCATGCGGGCCGACGCGGCGGTCGACCACGTCCTCGCCCCGGGCGTCCGTCGCGCCGATGACCTGGCCGCCCTCGATCCCGCCCCCCGACCAGATCATCGAATTCGCCCGGTTCCAGTGATCCCGGCCGGGTTGGGTCGTCCCCGCCGGCGCGCTCGCCACGCCGCCCCCGCTGCTCGCCACGTAGGAGATGCGAGGAGTGCGGCCGAATTCGCCCGTGACGATGACCAGCACCCGCTCCTGGAGCCCCCGGTTGTGGACGTCCTGGATCAGGGCGGAGACCGCCTGGTCGAAATAAGGCGCGCGAAACTTGAGGGCGTCGAAGACGTGGTGATTGACGGCGTGGTCGTCCCAGTTCGCGACCCGGCCGCAGAGCGGGCCGTCGAAGGTCGTGGTGACGAGGTCGACGCCGGACTCGACGAGTCGACGCGCCATGAGGCACTGCTGGCCCCAGGCGTGGCGGCCGTAACGGTCCCGCAGCCTCGGGTCCTCGCGTGAGAGGTCGAAGGCTTTGGCGGCCTGCGGGCTGGTCATGAGTTCCAGGGCGCTGGCCTGGAACTCGTCCATGCTCGTCTCGATCTCGGCCCGGTCCAGCGACCGCCGGAGGTCGTCGAACGTCCGGCGGAGGCGGCCCCTGGCCTGGAGGCGGTCGCCCGACGCGGCGTCGCCGAAGTTGACCCGGAAGTCCGGGGCCGACGGGTCGCCCGTCACGGCGAACGGCTCATACGTCGAGCCCAGGAACGCCGGGCCGGCGATGCGGAACCCGTCGTAGCCGTGGATCGGGTTGACGCCGACGTAATTCGGCAACGCCCGGTCCTCCCGCTTCCGCAGGTAGTTCGCCACCGCGATCACGTCGGGGAAGGCCGGGCCGGGCTTGTCCTGCGGATCGGGATCGCCCGAGAGCAGTTGGAGCGACCCGGACGGGTGCCCTCCCCCCGTGTGCGCCATCGAACGCAGGACGCTGAACTTGTCCGAGATCGCGGCCTGGAGCGGCAGCAACTCCGACAGGCGCAGGCCGCTCGTCCTGGCGGCCATGGTCGCGAACGGGCCTCGGAATTCCGAGGGGGCGTCCGGCTTCG
>CALCIC010000049.1 GCA_937907405.1 uncultured Isosphaeraceae bacterium
GTCGACGATGCGCTGGCCTTCGAAGAACATGTGCTCGGTGCGGCAGAGGCCGATGCCCTCGGCGCCGAACTCGCGGGCCTTGACGGCGTCGGCCGGCGCGTCGGCGTTGGTGCGGACCTTGAGGGTCCGGGCCTTGTCGGCCCACGACATCAACTCGGCGAAATGGCCCGAGATCGTCGGGTCGACGGTCGGCACCTTGCCGAGCATGACGTCGCCGGTCGTGCCGTTGATGGTCAGATAGTCGCCGACCTTGACGACCGTGTCGCCGATCGTGATCTGGCCTTGCTTCTCGTCGATGGCGATCGCGCCGCAACCCACGACGCAGGGCTTGCCCCAGCCCCGGGCGACGACCGCCGCGTGACTGGCCTTGCCGCCGGTCGCGGTGAGGATGCCCTTGGCGAGGTGCATGCCGGCCACGTCCTCGGGGCTCGTCTCCTTGCGGACGAGCATGATCGGCTCGTCGGGGTGGGCCTCATGATGCGCCACGGCCGCTTCGGCCGAGAGGATCAGCTTGCCGCACGCCGCACCGGGGCTGGCGGCGATGCCGCGCGCCACCGAGGGGGCTTTCGCCTTGGGGTCGAGTTGGGGAAGCAGCAGGTGGTCGAGGCTGTCGGCAGCGACCCGCTTGATGGCCGTCTTCTCGTCGATCAGCCCTTCCTTGACCATCTCAACGGCGATCCGCACCGCGGCGCTGCCGGTCCGCTTGCCGGTTCGGGTCTGGAGCATGTACAGGGTGCCCTCTTCGACCGTGAACTCGACGTCCTGCATCTCCTTGTAATGCTGCTCCAGCTTCTTGCGGATCTCCATCAACTGCGCGTAGACCTTGGGCATCTCCGAATCGAGCTGAGTGATCGGCTCGGGGGTCCGGATGCCGGCCACCACGTCCTCGCCCTGGGCGTTGATGAGGTAGTCGCCGAAGAACTCGTCGGCGCCGGAGTTGGGGTCGCGGGTGAACGCCACGCCGGTGCCCGAGGTCGTGCCGGTGTTACCGAAGACCATCGCCTGGACGTTGACCGCCGTCCCCTTCAGGCTGCTGATCCGCTCGATCCGGCGGTACTGGACCGCCTTGTTCCCCATCCAACTGTTGAAGACGGCCATGATGGCCTTCCAGAGCTGGTCCTTGGGGTCCTGGGGGAAGCCTTCGCCGACGTGCTTGGAGTAGACGGCCTTGTACCGCTTCACCAACTCCTTGAGGTCGTCGGCGGTGAGGTCGGTGTCGAGTTCGACCTTCTTCTCTTGCTTCAACTTGGTCAGCTCGTGCTCGAACTCCTCGTGCTCGACGCCCATCGCGGTCGAGCCGAACATGTCGATCAATCGACGGTAGCCGTCGTAGGCGAACCGCGCGTTGCCGGTCTTCTTGGCCAGCCCCTCGACCGAGACGTCGGTGAGGCCCAGGTTGAGGATCGTGTTCATCATGCCCGGCATCGACAGGGCCGCGCCGGAGCGAACGCTCACCAGCAGCGGATCCTGCGAATCGCCGAACTTCTTGCCCGACTGGTTCTCGACCAGCTTGAGGGCGTCCTCGACCTGCGGCTTGACCGCATCGGGAAGCTTGCGGTCGGCCTCGTAGTAGTCGTGGCAGACTTCCGTCGTGATCGTGAAGCCGGGCGGGACGGGAATCCCGATCGAACTCATCTCCGCGAGGTTCGCGCCCTTGCCTCCGAGCAGTTCCTTCATGTCGGAGCGTCCCTCGGCCTTACCGTCGCCGAAGGAATAGACGTACTTGGGGGTCGTGGACATCAGGCTCTAAAACTCCTGGACTGGGCCGGTCGAAAAGATCGACGGTCACAGCGAGAGGGATCGGCGGCGACGCGTCCCACTCGATCGAGGGGGAAGGCGAGAGCCGTCTCCATCCGGCCGTTTCGCCGTCGCTGGAGGGTCGCCGAACACGAGGGCGACGGCCCGCCCGGGACGAGCCATCCGCCCGCATCGATCGGCCGCCGATCACGTTCTTGTTCGTAATACCTTGGGAATTCACAAGTTAACGGTTCATCTCACGGTCGTCAAGCGGTCACCGGACCGACGCGCCCCAAGGCTCGGCCCGGTAACGATTTGGCCCCGACCGGCCGCGGCGTCCGCCTTGCCGAGCCGATCCCGATCCACTCGGGAGCACCCTCATTCCGACGGCGTCGGGCGTTGGCGATCGAGCGATCCGACGATCAGTCGCGCTTGCGGGTGAGTCGCGCTCCAATCGCTCCACGAAACCGCCGCGGGCCGGGCCACCAGGGGTAGTCGCTTCCCCTTGTATTCGCCAGTGAAGGCCGCGAGCGCGCGGCCGTCGTCGACCCAAAGGCTCTCGGTCCCCCGATCGTACAGGACGTGCTTGCCCCTGATCGTAAGGCCGCTCGATCCCAGCGTGATCCGACGGCCGTCCACTCGGGCGTCGAAGATCGAGACCGTGGCCGACCTGTCGAACGGGTCGAGATGGACCAGATACGGGTGTTCCTCGATCGTGTCGTTGACGATCAAGACCTTGCCGAGCACGGTCATCGGATACGCGCAGGAGCAACCGTCGAGCGCCAACCCGATCACCTGGGCGCGGGCTGGTATTCGTCGCCAGATCGGCCCGTCGCCGTTCTCGATCGCCGGCTCGTCGATCGCGTGCGTGACGTCGCGACCGAGAGGGTCGCCCATGGCCTGACGTTCGAAGTCGCCGAGATGCGCACGGAACCAGCCATGGCCCTCGTGCTCCTTCCAGCCGGACCAGATCAGGATGGACTCTCCCTCGACTCGAAACCAGGGGTCGGGCTTTTGCGCCCGGGAGATCGAGGGGGAGATGTTCAGGTAGCCGACCACGGCCGAGTCGGCGGCCGCCTGTTCCTCCCGTCGGAGCGATTCAATCTCGCTCCAGAGTATCCGCCCGGCCGAAACCAGCGGAAGTCCGAACAGCATCACCACGCCCGCGACGAGTCCGACGCGGGGCCAGGCGGCGCGCGACGACTTGGAAGGATCAGGAGAAGCGTCTGAAATACCTTCGGATTGGCCGATGCGCTGACTCATGATTGCAATTCCCTCCGGAGTTGCGACGAGCCATGTCTCTGGAACATCGAGACGTGTGTCGCGCCTTTATGACAAAACCGACCTCTCGCGTCAATCGGCTGGCGATCGAAGTTCCGGAGTTCATCTCATCTGATCGAAAAAAGGGGGGGGAACGAACCGGCGCGGTCGCCCCGGAACGAAAACGAGGCCGTCGAGTCAAGCTCGACGGCCTCGCGGCGTCTCGGGATCGGTCGATGCGGTGGGATGGAGGGATCAGGCCTTGGCGGTCGCCTTGGCGTCGGCCAGGGCTCGTTTGACGATCTCTTCCTGGAGGCTCGAAGGCACCCGCTGGTACTTGAGGAACTCCATGCTGAAGCCCCCCTTCCCCTGGGTCATGCTGCGGAGGTCGTTGGAGTAGCCGAACATCGCGCTCAAGGGGACCTCGGCGGAGATGACGGTGTAACCCGACCGGCTCTCGGTCCCGAGGATCACGCCGCGCTTCGACGAGACGGCGCCGGTGACGGGCCCCTGGAACTCGGTGGGGACTTCGACCTCGACGAGCATGATCGGTTCGAGAAGGACGGGGGCCGCCTTGCGGAAGGTCTCGCGGAAGCAGTCGCGAGCGGCGATTTCGAAGGCCATGGTCGACGAGTCGACGTCGTGGTACGAGCCGTCCTCGAGGATCATGTGGACCCCCATGACCTCGTAGCCGGCGACGGGCCCCTTGTGCATCGACTCGCGGAAGCCCTTCTCCACCGAGGGGATGTACTCGGAGGGGATGCGGCCGCCGGTGACCTTGTTGTCGAAGACGAACGGCTCGGGCGACTGGGGGTCGAGCGGGACCAGCTTGCCCACGACGTGGGCGTACTGGCCGGAGCCGCCGGTCTGCTTCTTATGCTTGTAGTTGAACGGCGTCTCGACGGTCGGCGCCTCGCGATAGCTCACCTTGGGGGCGCCGACGGTGCAGTCGACCTTGTACTCGCGGCGAATCCGCTCGACGTAGATCTCCAGGTGCAGCTCGCCCATCCCCGAGATGATCGTCTCGCTGGTCTCGGGGTCGACGTGGACCCGGAAGGTCGGATCCTCGCGCATGAACCGGTTGAGGGCCTTCGACAGCTTGTCGTAATCGGCCCGCTTGTTGGGGTTGATCGACAGGTCGATGACCGGCTCGGCGGCGAAGATGCTTTCGAGCGAGAGGTTCGTCCCCTCGGCGCAGTAGGTGTCCCCGGTGGCGCACTCGATGCCCATGACGGCGACGATGTCGCCGGCCGTCGCGGAGTCGATGTCCTCCTTCTGGTCCGAGTGGACCCGAAGGATCCGGCTGATCCGCGCCCGCTTCTTCTGGCGCGAGTTGTAGTAGAACGTCCCCTTGTTGAGCGTCCCCTGGTACACCCGCATGTAGGTGACCTGGCCGAACGACTCCTCGACCAGCTTGAACGCCATCGCGACCAGCGGGGCGTCGGGGTCGGGCGAGAGCGGCACGTCGACCATGCCGTCGTCGTTGTCCTTGGCGTGGATTTCGCGGTCGAGCGGGCTGGGGAGGTAGCGGCAGACGGCGTCGAGCAGCTCTTGCACCCCCTTGTTGCGATACGCCGTGCCGACCATCACCGGACAGAGCTGCTGGGCGACCGTCCCTTCCCGGATCGTCTTGTGAATCAGATCCAGCGGCACTTCCTCTTCTTCCAGCAACAGCTCCATGACCTGATCGGAGACCATCGAGAGCGCTTCAAGCATCCCCTGGCGGGCGCGGTCGGCGGCCTCGATCATGTCATCGGGGATGGGCTCGAAGCGGACGTTCTCGCCCTTGTCGCCGTCGAAGTAGATTGCGCGGCGCTCGATCAGGTCGACGACTCCCTGGAAGTTCGACTCCAGACCGATCGGCAACTGCAACGGCAGCGTGGTGAGGCCGAGCTTCGACTCGAGCTGCTGGATCACGTTGACCGGGTTGGCGCCGGTCCGGTCCATCTTGTTGATGAACGCGATCCGGGGGACGTTGTACCGCTTCATCTGGCGGTCGACGGTGATCGACTGGGACTGCACCCCGGCCACGGCGCAGAGTACCAGGACCGCGCCGTCGAGGACGCGGAGCGATCGCTCGACCTCGACCGTGAAGTCGACGTGTCCCGGGGTGTCGATGATGTTGATCTCGTTGTCGTTCCACCGGACCGTGGTGGCGGCCGAGGTGATCGTGATCCCTCGCTCCTTTTCGAGTTCCATGTGGTCCATCACCGCCCCTTCGCCCTTGACCTCCTTGATCACGTGGGTGCGGCCGGTGTAATAGAGCATCCGCTCGGTCAGTGTGGTCTTGCCCGAATCGATGTGGGCCGAGATTCCGATGTTCCGCAGGTTTCGCAGGTTTTCCATGGTCCAAATCACATCTCAACCGGCACCAGAAGGGTGGAACGCCCTCTCGTGGCCAGAAACCACACATACACTCGTAAAGGCGGGAGCCGCCGATCCGTTGTTCCAAAAACAGAGCGTCGGCATGCCGAGGATTGTCGCCGAGGGTGCATCGAGAGCTTTTTGAAACCGATGCGCCGGTATTCGAGTCCCGATGCGAGGCGCGGACAGAGTCCAGGTAGGCCTGGCAGATCAAGGTGGGATCATTTTATCAAGCGGCCTCTTCCCGTCAAGACGCACGTGGATCGTCCCACGTAATATAGCCCGCCGGCAAATCGAAACGCATGGCCCTTCTCGAAGCAGCCGGAGATCCTGGGAACCCTCGCCCGCATCCCCCCCAGCCGGGCCGGCGGAGGGGAATCAAGAAGAATTCCGTGGAAAACGGGACGCGCGTCCGGCGGTTGTCGCTGATTTCGACGAATAATACAGCCGCCTCCCCAAGTCGACGTGGAAATCGAGGCGGGATCGTGTACGATTTCATGGAAGGAGGCAACGCGCCGATCCGCGCGTCCTCTCCTCCCCGGCCCGACCTTCTCGTCGCTGGTTCCGCCTTATCCGCCTCGTCCTTGACCGCAATCCCGACCGGGCGCCTTCACGGGCGACGCGCATGACCTCCGCCATCTCTTCGCATTCGTTCCCTATCTACTCGCAGGCTCGACGCCGGCCCTCGGGGGCGTTCGCGGTCTGGGCGCGACTCTTGATCCCGGGTTGCACCCAGTGGTCGTTGGGGCAGCGACAACGGGCGTCGGTCCTGGGAGGCACCTATTTTTCGAGTCTCGGGACCTCGCTCCTGCTGTGGGGGAACCCGGCCTCCTGGCTCTTCTTGAGCGTCGCGATCGCGGCCCAGACGACGGCCTGGATCGATGCGCAACGCCAGGACTTGTTCTCGGGCTTCACCCCCATCAGCGTGTTGACCGCGGCGGGATGCGGAATCAGCCTGGCTCTGCACGCGCCGCTGTACGTCCTTCTGACTCTCGTCGCCTGGCCGAGCGTCACGACGAGGGAAGAGGGTGGAACGTACCTGGTCAATCGCATCGCCTATCATAACGTCCCCCCCTCGGCCGACCACTGGGTCTGGCTCCATGGTTCGGCCTCGCGCGGCCATCAGTTGGCCCGGGTCGTGGCGGTCGGCGGTCAGGAAGTCGAGTGGACGGGGAGGCGGTGGCGGGTCGAAGGCAAGAACGTCGACGTGGAGTCGTCGCGGAAGATCTCCGGAT
>CALCIC010000050.1 GCA_937907405.1 uncultured Isosphaeraceae bacterium
TCGACCTCGACGGCCTGGATCTCGCGGTCGAGCTTGGGATCGGTCGCGCCGGGCTCGCGCTCCTTCAACCGGACCTGGATCTTCTGGCCCTCGAAGCCGCGGGCGAGCAGCTTGGCCTGGAACCGGACGGCGTCGTCGACGAACACGACGTCGTCGACGAGCAGCTCGGTCAGTTCCAGATCGCGCGCCGGCTCGGCGCTCCCCAGTCCGACGATGAAGACCGGAACCCCCTTGCGCGAGGCCAGCTCGGCGGCCTTCGACAGGGGTTCGCCCTCGGTGGTCTGGCCGTCGGTCCAGAGCACGACGGCCGTCGGCGGGGCGCCCCGAAGCTCGGTGAGCACCTGGCGGAGGCCGTCGCCGAGGCGGGTCTGGCGGCCGGCCGCCTCGACCTCGCGGAGCCGCTGGACCGCCGGCTCGACGTCCGACGGCCGATCCACCTCCGCCGCCAGCCGGGCCGCGTCGGAGACGAGGTAGAGCCTGACCTTGTGTTGCTTCTGGAGTTCTCGGACGAGCCTGGCGTCGTCGCCGAGGATCAGCCCCTTGGCGATCGCCAGCCGCGAGACCTCGTCGGCGGCCGAGGCGCTCCCGGCGGCCCCCGCCAGCGTCGCCAGCCCCTCCTGGAGTTCGGGCCGCTCGTACTGGTCGGCGATCCGCTCGCTGGCCGAATCGTCGACCATCAGCGTGATCGAGGGGAGCCCCGTGCGATCGACCGACAGGACGGCCTCGGAGAGCATGAAGACCGCCAGCAGGATCAGGCTGATCCGCAGTCCCGCGAGGATCGCCTTGTAATACGAGGGCGCCCGGCCGTCGCGGCGGTAAAGCCAGACGACCAGGGCCGAGCCGCCGACCACGACGGCCAGAAGCGCCCACTGCGACCACGGCTGCTCGAACCGGAGGCGCGGCGTGACGGCCTCGCCGGCGCGAGGGGGCTCGACGCCCAGTCGATCGGCCAGATACTGAAGAATCATGTCCCTCAAGTGCGGCGAGCCTCAGCTAGACGGATCGTTGTGACCGAACTTCCAGGCCGCGACCGATTCGACCAGGAGGAGGATTAAGACGCCGTAGAGCAGCGGACGGTGCAGCTCCCCCCGACGGCCGACCGACGCGGCGTTCCGGGCCAGTTCGCGCCAGTTGGTCAGATGGATGAAGTTCCAGCCCGGCAGCCGCTCGGCCAGGGCGGTGCGATCGAGCTTCGCCGGGTCGCTCTCGGCCGGGTCGGGATTGGCGGCGAACGCGACCTCCGACGCCAGCGGCGGCCCGATCTTGACCTGATAGGCGCCGGCCGCGTCGGTCTCCTCGAAGTGGAGCTGGCTGACGCCGCCGGCGGCCGTCAGCTTGGCGGTCCGCGATTGGCCCCGGGGGGTGAGGATCGCGACCGGGGCCCCGGCGGCGGACGGGTCGAACGACTGGTCGTAGGGCTGGCCGACCCGGATGTTCCGCTCGGCCGCGCGGCCCGCGGCGGCCTCAAGGACCATCCGCTGCATGATCGGCGGGTAGCTTTGGTGGACCGGCCAGTTGGTCCAGTCGGCGTCGGCCGTGGTCGCCGCCTGGAACACCGCGCCGCGGTGTCGGGGCGCCTCGATCAGCGCCGGGTCGCCGTTCTCGAACGCCAGCGCGACCTGGGCCTTCGTATCCTTGGGGAGCGTCAGCTTGTGGTATCGCCAGGTCGACGCGCGGGTCAGGCCGGCGACGACCGTGTCCGCCTGGTTGCGGAACTCGGAGAGCAGCGGGTGCCGGTAGCCCAGCGGGTTGAACGCGAACGCCGATTCCTTCTTCGAGGCGTCCCCCACCGCCTCGCCGACGGCGGCCGGCAGCAGCCCCTGGCCGTCGACGTGAAGCAGCCGGTTGTAGTTTTCGGCCATCACCTGATCGCCGCTGAAGACGATCACCCCGCCCCCTTGCTTCAAGAAATCTTCCAGCGCGTCGACCTCCGGACGGCTGAACTGGGCGACGTTGCAGAGGCAGACGACGTCGAACGGCTCCAGGTCGCGCCGCGCGAGCTGCGATTCGGGGACGACCTCGACCCGCATCATGTCGGGCTGCCCCGGCGCGTCTTCCGAGGGGGCCAGGGCCTGGGCCATGTAGTCGGTCTCGGCCTGGTACGGCTCGGCCTTGAAGTCGCCGTCGACCAGCAGGACGTCGACCGACTCGCGGACCGGGACGACCAGGCGGCGGCGGTCGTCCAGCGGCAGGGCGTCCTCCTCGATCGACGCCTCGACCACATGGTCGCCGGGACTCGAAAACTGCTGATTGAAGACGATCGGCACGTCCTCGCCGACCGGCAGGTCGACGAGCTGTTCCGGGCCGACGCGGCCGTCGACCGTCAGCCGGGCGCGAACCCCCTCGGCGCGGTTCGGGCCGAAGTTGCGGACCACCGCGCGGACCAGGACCGTGGTCGCCGGCGTGACGACGGGGGACTGGATCTGAAGGTCGACGACCGCCCGGTTCTCGGTCCCCGAGCGCCCCAGGTCGATCACCACCGACCGCGGCCGCCGCGCCTCGAGTTTGGCGATCACCCGCGCCAACCCCTTCTCGGCGTCGTCCCCCCGGGGCCGCCAGCTCGTCGCCTGAAGATCGGTCAGGAAGACGATCTCCTTCTGCGCGATCGACGAGGCGTCGAGCACGCGCTCGACGGCCTCGAACGTGGCGTCGAGGTCGGTCCCGCCGTGCCCCTGGACCAGCTCCTTGACTTCCTTCTGGACCTCGGCGAGGTTGGGCGACGGGTCGCCGATCACCACCCGGGGGGGGTCGCCCATCAGGACGACGCTCACCGCGTCGCCGCGCCGCGAGTCCTTGACCAGTTGCTCGGCGACCGTCTTGGCCTGGTCGAACCGGCTGGAACCGGAGGCCGAGTACCCCATGCTCAGCGACGAGTCGAGGACCAGGACGCGATGCGTCCGCCGCCCCGAGATCACGCTGCCGAAGCTTTCAAGAAACGGCTTGGCCATGGCCGAGGCCGCCAGCATCACCAGCAGGCAGCGGATCGCCAGCAGCAGCCACTGCTCGATCCGAATCCGCCTCTGGTTCTTGCGGATCGCCGCCACCAGGAACCGCATGGCGGCCCACGGCCGCTCCTGGAACTTGCGGCGGTTGAGCAGGTGGATCAGGATCGGCACCGACGCCGCCGCCAGCCCGTACAGCAAGGGCGCGTTGGCGAATCCCAGGCCCCAGATCAGATGCAATCGGTGAAGCGGCAACTTGGGCTCCCATTTCCGAACGAAACGGCCGACCGCGAGGGCCGGCGCGCGCCTATCGCTTGCGCCTTCGGGCCGACCGCGACGCCAGGTAGGCCGAGAGCGGCGCGTCGAGGCTCTGGTCGGTCCGCAACGGAACGTAGTCGATGTCGATCAGCCGGCACCCCTTCTTGACCGCGTCGAGGAAGACCCCCAGCTCCTCCTGGTACGCTCGACGCAGGGCGTAGGGGTCGGCGAGCACGTCGGGCAGACCCTCCATCCCCTTGAACAGCGTCGGGTCGCGGAACGGGAAGTCGACCTCGGCCGGGTCCAGGATGTGGAAGACGATCACCTCGTGGCGGCGGTGGCGGAAGTGCTTCAGCCCCGAGATGATCGTCGCCACGTCGTCGAACAGGTCGGAGAAGATCGCGATCACCCCGCGCTTCTTGAACCGCTCGGAGAGGTCGTGCATCACGGCCCCCAGGTCCGACTTCTCCCGCGCCGGGGTGACGTCGAGCAGGTGGATCAACTCCTTCAAGTGCGACGGCTGCCCCGACGGCTTGAGGTACCGCCGCACGGCGTCGTCGAACAACGCCAGGGCGACCGAATCCTGCTGCTGCAAGACCAGATAGCCGAGCGCCGCGACGACGAGCTGCGCGTACTTGAACTTCGAAACGTTGTCGCCGGAGGCGTAGGCCATCGACTCGCTCGTATCCAGAAGCATGTAGAGGAGCAGGTTGGTCTCCTCGTCGTATTGCTTCAGGTAATACTTGTCGGTCTTGGACCAGACCTTCCAGTCGACGTGGCGGACGTCGTCGCCCGGCACGTACTCGCGGTC
>CALCIC010000051.1 GCA_937907405.1 uncultured Isosphaeraceae bacterium
GTCGGTCCTCTCCGGCGCCAGGGGGAACGGCGTGGCGATCCGATCCTCAAGGGTGAGTCGATCCCATGCGGTCTTCAGGATCAGGGACTCCAGCCGCGCGACGGCCGTCGCGCGCTTCGAGGGGGGGCGCATCAGCGCGCGAACCCGCTTGACGATCGGGTAAGGCAAGTGCTGCAGCGCCCATCGCACCCGGAACGGCTCGCAGTCGACCAGCAGTCGGGCCAGGGTGAGCAGGCCGAGCAGCGCGCCTCGCCGTCGTCCAGTCAATTCGGCCTTGTCGATCATTTCCAGGTCGCGGCGCGCCCAGCTTTGGGTCTCGGGGGGCGGGGGCCCCAGCCGCTCGAAGACCCAGGGGGCGCGGCCGACCATAGACGGGGAGCGCGGAACCTTGTCCGGCCCGATGGCCAGCAGGGTCTTGACCTGGCCCACGGCGCGCCAGAGGCGACAGCCCTCCAGGGGCGAGAGCCGCGTGAGCGCGACGACCGCCGGCGGGTCGTCGGTCTCGACCGCGCCGCCGACGAGCCGCTCGGTCCAGAGCGCCGAGACCCAGGCGAGGGCTTCGGGATGCGGCTCGTGGTCGAAATCGACTGCGACGCCCGAGGCGAGCAAGGCTCGACGGACGACCGGCGGCCCGTGCGCGGCGACGACCGCGCGTACCGCCGGCGACTCGTCCTGAAGCGCCCGAATCAACCAGGTCGGGTGAATCCATTCGAGGTCGGGGGTCGCCTCGGCGCGGAGCATCGCACGGAGGGTCTCGACGGCCGCCGCCGAACCGCCTCGCCCTCCCCAGGCGCGAACGGATTCCGCGAACGCGCGCGCGGCCGTCGACGAGGCGTGCGCGAGCGGTTCGCTGGAATCGGCGGAATCGGTCGTCATGGCGTCGTCCGCCTGGCTACGCCCACGTTTTGATCAGGGTCAGACGAGTTTGATCGCGATCGAGGAAGACCTCGTCGAAGCCGTCGCGGGCGGCGTCGAGCACGGCCTCGGCCCCTCCGGAACGCTCCTCGTCGAGCCAGTCGAGCTGGCCGCCGATCACCAGCGCCAACTGCGTCGGCGTCAGCTCGTACCGCAGCGTGGCGGATTCGGAGCAGGGTCGATCCGTCGCCCATCGGTCGATCGTCGCGCGAACGCCCTCGATCGCCCGATTCATCCGCTCGACCGCGTCGGCGCCGAGCGGCGTGCGGCCGAGGACCAGGTTGTGGAGCTGGGCCAGCTTGCGCAGGGTCTCGCCGTCGTCGAGTTCGGCCAACGGGGCGACGTCCTCGATCACCGGACGGCCGGTTCGGCCTCGAAAGTCCTCGGCCTGCTTGAGCGCCAGGAAGATCTGGTCCGGCGTATAGGGCTTGGAGACGAAGTCGTCGGCGCCGGCGCGAAAGCTTTCGATCCGGCTCTCGGTGGCGACTCGGGCCGTGACGATCACCACGGGGGTCAGGCAGTCGGTCCGCGACGCCTTGATCGCGCGGCAGACCTCGTAGCCGTTGAGGTCGGGCAGCATCAGGTCGAGAAAGACGACGTCGGGCGTGTTGTCTTTCAGATACGAGAGCGCCTCGGCGCCGCTGAAGGCCGCGGTCGACTGATAGCCTCGGAGCTTGAGCAGCATTCCCAGGAGTTTGTTGGCTTCGGGTTCGTCTTCGACGATGAGCGCTGTGGGCATCTCGGTCTCACGGAAAACCATGAACAGGCCAGGATGGATTCTCGGTCGTGATCCCGGCCCGGGGCCGGGCGATCCTCGGTTCTACGTCGCGGGCTCCTGGCGCGGTTGGGGCTCGACGTCGGTCCGAGTCGCGCCGTCCGGCGGCGAATCGGCCCGGTCGACGGCCGCCGCCTCGGTTCGCGGGAGACGGATCGACAGCCGGGTCCCCCCCCCCTCGACCCGTTCGGCCGTGACGTCCCCCCCGTGCATCTCGACGAATTGCTTGGCGATGCTCAGGCCCAGGCCGAGCCCCCGCTTCTGAAAGCCGAAGTCGCCCGACGAATGGCGGCTGGGGTCGAACTGAGTGAAGAACGGCTGAAACAGGTGCTCCAGGGCTTCCGGCTCAAGACCGACGCCGTGGTCCTCGATCTCGATGAAAGCCTGGCCGCGGTCGTCGTCGAGACGGGCGCGGAACGCGATCCGGCCGCGGTCGGGGGTGAACTTGATGGCGTTGGTCATCAAATTGACGAGCACCGCGGCGATCTTGTCGGGATCGATCTCGAACGTGCCGAGGTCCGGCGCCAGATCAACCTCCACCTGGAGATGGCGCGCATGCACGAACGGCCGGACCTGGTCGACGACCCCCGCGATCAACTCGGACAACTCGACGGGGGTGCGCTGGAGGGTCCGACGGAAGTCCTCGGCCCGCAGCAGGGTGAGCATGTTGGTCACCAGCCGGGACAACTGCCGTCCGCTGGAGGTGATCTGGCGGAGGATCTCGCGGTCCTCCTCGGGCCGATCCGGGTTGGACAACCGAAGCAGGTCGGTCAACCCCAGGACCAGTGTGATCGGCGTGTTGAATTCATGGCTGGCCACCTCGATGAAGGCCGTCTTGAGGCGGCCGGCGCGGGCCAGCTCGTCGTTGGCGTGGGTCAGGCGGACGTTGGCCTCCTGAAGCTCGGCGATCAGTTCCTTGCGTTCCGAGAGCAGGGTGTATTTCTCGGCGGCCTGGCGGATGATCCCTTCAAGTTCGTTGGTGTCCCAGGGCTTGAGGATGTACCGAAAGATATGGCCTTCGTTGACGGCGTTGATCACCGCCTGGATGTCGGCGTAGCCGGTGAACAGCATTCGGATGGCGTCGGGCTGGATCCGCCGGGCGTGGCTGAGGAAGACGTCGCCGGACATTCCGGGCATCCGCTGGTCCGAAAGGATCAGGTGGACCTCGTTCTCGTTGAGCAGATCGATCGCGGCCTTGCCCGTGGCGGCGGTGAGCACGCGGTAAGCGCGGTGGAACTGGTGACGCAGGCTTTCCAGCACGTCCACTTCGTCATCGACGATCAGGAGGGTATGCCGCCGCTTCATCCGGTTCGCTCCACCCGTGGCGGGAACGACCGGGGGCCGTCCGTCCCAGGGGTTTTCTCGGCTCTCGCCAGGGCCCGCAAGCTTCCGTCCATCATACAGTTCCAACCCGAATTTGTAGTCGCCAAACGGTCGCGAGGCGCGCCGGCGCGGCCCTGGGTCATGAAGCGGCGGGGGGGCTGGGGACGACGTCCTCGGCGCGAAGCCGATGGACCTCCGACTCCAGCAAGGTCACCCGGTTCTTGAGCCCGTCGATCTCCCCCAGCAGGATCTCACGCTCCCTCGCGGCCATTTCAAGCCGGTCGTACTCGACGGCCGCCTGCCGCACCGCGAACAGCAATTCCTCGGGCTGCCAGGGCTTGCGGATGAACTGGAAGACGTGCCCCTGATTGATGGCCGCGATCACCGATTCCAGGTCGGCGAAGCCGGTGAAGAGCATCCGAACCGCCTGCGGATAACGCGACTTGAGCCGGCTGAGCAGCTCGACGCCGGTGATCTGCGGCATCCGTTGGTCCGACATCACGATGTGGACCTCTTCCTGCTGCATCAACTGGTAGCCCTCCTCGGCGCTGTGCGCCTTGAGGACGTGGAATTCCCGACGCAACAGGTCGTGCACCGAGTCGCAGACGTTGGGCTCATCGTCCACGATCAGCAAGCAATGCTTGTTCTTGGCCATGACTGACCGAGCCCCCCCGGATTCCCGCCGATCGACTCAACCCTGTCGCACGCAACCGCTCGGACGCGCGCGCCTGCGCGTCCCGATTCTCGCTCCCTCCCTTTTCTCCACCTCCACTGTATCATCTCCGATCGCCGGGGACAGCCTTAGCCCGGATGATTCATCGTCGTCCATCGGTCGATGTTCGTGTTGCCTCGTTACGGGTCTTGCGGTAAGAAGCGGGACGACGGCGGGCCATTTTGGACGGCGCGCGGGTCGTTTAAGGCAGGAACGCTTCATGATCGATTCCAGATTGACGCCCGACGCCTCGGATCGACGTCGGTCGGCCGAAAGCCCCCCGCGCCGGATGCGGACGATGGTCTTCCGAATGCGGACCGACGCCCCGTCCAACGGCGGTTCCGAGGCCCGCCGCGGCGCCGCCGGCCCCGCGATCGCCGCCGCGATCTTCGTCGGTTCGTTGCTCGTGTTCCTGGTCCGCGCGCCCGGCCTGGACTACTTCTTGACCAACCGCGACCACGGCTATCAGCTTTGCCTGGGGGGCCAGATCCTCCTCCACCGCGGCGGCGGCCGTCGTCGGCTATCTGCTGCTCGCTCGGTTCTATAATGGTACATCTGGCTGATCCCGCTGGCGACGCTCTGGAGCCTCCGAGGCTGGCTCGCCGCTCCACTGGGCCTCAAGCGGCGAAGGCTGGCGGCCTGCGGCCTCGTCGTGGGCCTGAGCTGACTCAACCGGCCCGACATGGCGACGCTCGAATTCGCCGCGATCGCCCTGCTGATCGGCGTTCTCGAGATCGGCCGGGCGCCGTTCCAGTTCGGCCGCTCGATCGCGAATTTCACGCTGGCGACCGCCGCGGCGCCGCTCGCCTGGCTCGCCTACCTGGCGGTCGCCGAGGCGCCGTCGGCCCCCCTGGAGTTCCTCCGGACGACGGTCGAAAGTTCGCTGGCCTTGTCGCGGGGGATGGCCCTTCCGGTGCCGCCGATCTTCTCG
>CALCIC010000052.1 GCA_937907405.1 uncultured Isosphaeraceae bacterium
CAAGTTCGCCGGTCTGGCGCTTCGGACCGGGGCGACCGGGAGCCCGCTGCTTCCCGAGGCCGTGGGCTGGCTCGATTGTCGAGTGGAATCGCGGATGGACTCGGGAGATCGCGTCATCTATCTCGTTGCGGTCGTGGACGGCCGGCTGGAACGAACGGCGCCGGCCTTGACCAGCGGCCGCTTGTTCCAGATCGCGCCGCCGGATAAGAAGAAGATCATGGACGAACAGTATGAGCACGACGCCCGTTTCGACGCCGTCGCGATCCAGGAATGGCGCGACGGGCTCGCGCCTTGAGCCCGCGCGACGGATGATCGCGAATGCCCCGAGCAGGCTGAAACGCCCCAGTTTAAGGATGCGACCATGCTGATGCCGGTTTGCAGACTGGGACGCGGTTGGCGGATCGCCGCCTGGTCGTGGGCGCTGATGGCGCTGGTTCCCGCGGCGGCCAACGCCCAGGCGGTGGTGGACCAGGGGAAGCGTCTCCACTCGCTGGACTTCTCCAGCCCTCGTGAGCTGAGGGACTTCTTCCATTACACGCCGGACCGCATTCCGTTCATCAGCGCCCACCGGGGCGGTCCCGAGGCCGGGTTCCCTGAAAACTGCCTCGCCACGTTCGAGAACACGCTCAAGCACACCTGGGCGGTCATGGAGATCGACCCTCATTACACCAAGGACGGCGTGATCGTCTTGATGCACGACGACACGATCGACCGCACGACCACGGGACGCGGCAAGGTCTCCGACCATACGCTGGCCGAACTGCGGGAACTCCGCTTGAAGGACACGGAGGGGAACGCGACCCCCTACCGGATACCCTCCCTCGACGAGGCCCTGGAATGGGCGAAGGGCAAGACGGTTCTGATCCTCGACGCGAAGGACGTACCCGCCGAAACCCGCGCCAGGATGATCCGCGATCGTCACGCCCAGACGCATGCGATGGTCATGTGTTACTCATTCGAGGACGCCAAGATATGCTACGCGGTAGATAAGGACGTCATGATGGAGGTGTTCATCCCCGAACGCGCGGCCGTCCGCCGGTTCGACGAGACGGGCGTCCCCTGGGGCAACGTGGCGGCCTTCGTCTCTCACCAGGCGCCCAAGGATTCCGACGTCTTTTCCCTGGTCCATGAGCGAGGGGCCATGTGCATCCTGGGCAGTTCTCGAAACCTGGACCACGACTTCTCGGCCGGCAGGATCGGCAAGCCGGAGCGCGACGCAGGCTATCGCCGACTGATCCACTCGGGCGCGGACGTCATCGAAGCCGACCTCGCCACCGCCGCCGGCGAGGCGCTTCGGCCGTTGCAGGACGTCGAGAGCTCCAAGAAGCACTTTTTCCGGTATCGAGGAACCCCCTGAGCCGGCAGACAGCACGCCAGGATCGACGGATGTCCGTGGCAGCCCGACTTCCAGAGAGGCGGGCCCGTCGAGACATGTGACTGCGCCCCGAATTCTCCTACTGCTCAGGGCATTCGACGGGCGCGGGGGGCGCGGGGATCTTGCCGTCCGTCAGGTGCTCGAAGAACTCGCGGAGCCATTCCGGCCCGGGGCGGGGAGGGAGGTCGTCGGGGTGCGCCTCCGCCCACTCGATGGCGAGGATGAGCGGAACCCAGCGGACGAACCGCCCCTCCGGATCTTGACCGATCCGGTTCACGGCCCTGGAGACCTTGGCCGCCAACTTCACGCAATGCACCGTCTCGGGGGAAGGGTCCGCGCAGTGCTCGGCCGGCGAGGTCACGAGGTATTCACGGCAGGAGATCGGTCGCTCCTCGTAAATCGAGCACGACTCGTCCTCAAGGAACGGACAGGGAACGCCCTGCCGGAAGTAGTCCAGCGCGACCGGCCGCAATTGGTCGTCGGAGAAGGCCCCGGGCGTGAGCAGCATCTCGAGCAATCCGGCTTGCTCAAGGCGGAGCCGCGCCTCGGCGAACCGGGCCAGGACCTCGGAACGCCGGGGCTCGGGGAAGTTCATCACAAGGTCATGGATCAGTCGGGCCTCGACCTCGCTGATCGGCACGAGTTGCCGGCAGCATGCGCCGCAACCGCTCCGACAGGAGATTGTCAGCCCTTCCGACTGAACGTCCTCCACCGCCTGCCCGATGATCGTCTCCGCCATCGACCGGAACGTCGGCAGCAACATCGGCAGCGGAAACGGTGCCGTGGGGACGGTGATCTTCGCCTCGACCGGCGTGCCCGAGAGGTTCAGCTTCACGCTGGCCGTGATGGTTCGCGACGGCGGGGAGTCGGGCTCGGGAGGCATGAGACCCTCTACCAATCGTTGTTTTCGATCCCCGCGCCCGGGCGTCCGATCCAGGAATCCTGTCGCCGCCCCGCATCCGGCGGCGACGCGCCCCGCGACCGCCACTCCGCGAGCGTGTTCCGCCACACCAGCCAGCACACCGCCGCGACGATCGGCCCAAGCACAAGGTACATCACGGCCAGCGCGATGTTGCCGTTCTCGTACTGCACGTAGGCCCCCAACGCCGAGAAGGGGACGAGGAAGGTCAGCAACGCGAGGGTCTTCACCTGTCGCTTGATCGAGCGGTAGCGTTGCAGGGCCTCGAAGACGGTCATGGTTCGGGTCCACCTTTTCCCCAGCGCAGGCTCCGGCCGTTGCGCCCTACTTGATCACCGCGGGAAGGGTCTCGCCTTTCGGATAAAACTTCATGGAGACGGAGTTCACGCAATGGCGCGTGTTCTTGGCCGTGAGTCGTTCGCCGAGGAAGACATGGCCGAGGTGGCCGCCGCAGTTCTTGCAGAGGATCTCGGTCCTCGATCCGTCGGCGTCCGGCGTCCTTTTGACGGCGCCGGGAATCTCGTCGTCGAAGCTGGGCCAGCCGCAATCGCTGGCGAACTTGCTCTCGGAGTGGTAAAGCGGCGCGTTGCAGCGCCGGCAGACGTACGTGCCGTCATCCTTCAGGTTGGTATACTCACCGATGAACGGACGTTCCGTCGCTTTCTCCAGAATCACCATCGCCTCGTTGGCCGTGAGCGGATTGTATTTCGGCTCCGCCGCATCCGAATGATCGTTCCCGGCTGGCGTCATCTCGTTTGCTCCTTGATCGTTCCCGGCTGGCGTCGTCTCGCTCGCTCCCGTCGCGTCCCCCTCCGGCGACCGACTCGCGGCCGTGTCGCCGGAATCCAACGTCGGCCGAACCTGCTCATTGCATCCGACGACCATAAGGCCGAAGACCATCAGCAACAGGGCTGAACCAAATCGAGCCGCATTTTGATTTCCGCTCACGAGGACACGCTCCTGATTAACTCGCCGTCACGCGCCGGCCCCGCGTCCGACGACGCGGCCGGCCAGGGTCTATCCCTATTGTAGTCGTCTCGCCGCGGGGAGCGAAGCCGACGCATCGACTGAGGGCCCCGCATCCGACCAGCTTACTTGCCGGATTCGCCGGTGACGACCGGCCTGTGTCGCGGAATCTCCGCCTTGAAGTCGCCGAGACTGACCCACTTGAGGCGGCGGTTCAGGTCGACCTCGGCAACCGCGACGGAGCCCCAGTCGCTCGCCTGGGCGATCGCCTCGCCCGCGTGGTCGAAGACGGCGGAGATCATCCAGTTCCTGGAGACGTCCTCGTAGGTGCTGCTGACGAGATACACATGGTTTTCGCAGGCCCGGGCGCGGGCCAGCAGCGGGTTGCAGCCCCAGACCGGCCAGGCGATCACCTCGGCGCCCCGGTTGGTCAACTCGCGGGCGACCTCGGGGAAGAACCCGTCGTAGCAGATCATCAGCCCGACCTTGCCGAACCGGGTGTTGAAGACCGGATAATCGGAGCCAGGCGCGATGCCGCCGTCGACCTCGCCGCGCGGCAGGCAGGTCTTGCGGTACTTGCCCACGACCGCGCCGTCGGGGCCGATGAGGACCGCGACGTTGTAGACGAGATTCCCGTCGCGCTCTAAAAGGCCGGGCACGATGTAGAGGTTGTGCTCCTTCGCGAGCCGGCCGAAGAACTCGGTGGACGGCCCCGGAATGGGCTCGGCCACCTCGTGATACGCCTTGCCCAGACCGGGGTAGGTGAGCGTCTCGCCGAGCACCACGAGATCGGCCTTGCGCCGCGCCGCCTCGGCGATCAGCGGTTCGTACATCCGGCGGTTGTCCTCCGGCGTCTTGCCCCCCGACGGCCTGAAGTGGACCGCGGCCAACCGCACCGTGCGCGGCGGCGGCGCCGGCGTTTCGGTCAGATCGACGTCTCGCCAGCGCACCTCGCCGTCTCGGGCCCAACGTAGGTGCACCGCGACGACCGCCTGCGTCGCCCGCGAAGGGGCCCGGTAGACGTCGGCGACTTCGGTCCAGCCCGAGGCGTCCTCGGCTTGCGTCGAGGGGAACTCGGTCTCGGCCATCGGAGTTGAGCCCGGGAGGTAGCCGCTGACGGCCGGCTCGTCGAGCGGCACGCTCCGGCCCTTCACATCCCGCCAGTGAAGTTCGGCCACCACGCTGAGCCGAGGGTGGTCCACGTCCTTGGCCTGATACCGCGCGTCGAACCGGTAGTGGCGCCCCCCAGTCACCGAGAAGGTCTTCGTCCAGTATCCGTCCACGCCCTCACGTCCGCCGGCCTTGATGACCAGCACCGCTTGACGATCCGGCCCGTCGCCTGGTTCGCGGGAGAACTCGGGGCGGATCTCGTCCCGGGGAGACCCGGTGGACCAGCCCTCGGCGTCCGGCGGTTCAACCGCGTGTACGGTCCCCCCCCCGGCGGCGAGACAGGCGCCGACGACGGCCGTTGCGAACAGGAGGACGGGACCTATGCAAGACGGCTTCGCTCTCATGGTCGGCTCCGGGAAATCGCGCTCGTGCTTCGTCCACGGTTGATCCAGCGGCAAGGCGCTAGGTCGTCGAGGCTTGCTTGCCCGCGACCGCCTTGAGGATAACACGTCCGAGGCCCACGAGGGTGGCCGACCAGGCCG